>NZ_JAVIWK010000003.1 GCF_034314165.1 Pseudomonas sp. Bout1
TGAGTGCATTATCGAAGGCTGCACATGGGTTGGAAAGCATCTATCTCTACATATAAATCTAGCCCATGGAATACAGGCTTCAGAAGTCAAACGTGCGGCTGGGTTTAGTTTATCAAGTGGCATAGTAGCTAAACCATTAGCCGAGTCTCTTCGCCAAAGAGAATTGGTTGGCGTAGCTAAAAACCCGAATACTATTGGTCTTGAACTCGCTAGACTGGCCATCAAAAACAAGCCGAAAAAATATCGATCCAAAGAGACAAATGAGCACTTACTAAAAACGAGAAGCCTCATGATTGAGGGCCCAGTAAGAACGTGCTTGCACTGCGGAATTGATTTTAGGCAGAGCACTAGATTTGGCAAAACCCTATACTGTACAAAAGAATGCCGAGCAGCCAAATACGCAGCCATCGACCAGAAAAAACCCAAGAAGAAGAGAGAGCGCCAACTCAACGGGACATTTAAATGGGTTTAGCCCATTTCACAATTAGCGAATTGCAGAACTGCATGTTTAATCGAGCTAATCATATGAAGAAAAAGTGGAATAGCGAATTTGATGCTTTTCTAAAAGAGAACATCAATAAATTGAGCAAAGATAAAATAGCCATAACCCTCGGTGTTAAGCCAGATGCTATAGATAGAGCGAGGGTTCGCCTAGGTTTGCCCGCCTTCCCCAAATGGGCGAGCGAGGATGACCGCATCCTTGCCGAAAACGCAGAGATCAAAACTATCAGCGAACTCGCCAGCATGCTCCAACGTAGCAAGTCGCAAATAGACATAAGATTGGATTGGCTGGGCAAGACTGCCAAGGCAGTCTCCAGCGAGAAACAATCTTACTTATCTGAAAACCAGAAGGAAATCATTAAAAAAATCGACTCCGCCTTAGTTTTAAGCAAATAAAAAAATTACTTGGAATATCAACTTCGCATTTGAAAGGAGCTTTAAATACCCTAAATATCGAGCTGAAGCATAAGTCACCTTTTTCAGTTGATGAAGTTAGTTACATAGCTCAAAATTATGCAAATCGTGGCGCACGGCACTGTGCTGAACACATAGGCCGGACAAAAAAGAGCGTCGAAGCTAAAGCACTATCGCTTAAAATCAAGATGGGAAATAAAAAAATCTGGACTATAGAGGACGATCGTTTTCTCGTCGAGAACATTCAGATGCTTGGCTGTGAACAGGTAGCTTTAGAACTCGGAAGAACGCTAGCAGCTGTTAAATTTCGCCGAGCTTTTTTGAAACCAACAAGAGAAAGGCGAGTATTTAGTAAGGCAGAAATAGATTTTATCATCGACAACTACTCTAGTTTTGGATGTGTCTGGATATCAAATGAGCTGAATACCTCCGTTGATAAAGTCGTTGGAAAGGCTAACCGCTTGGGGCTTAAGCCAGTCTCTCGAATCCTCCTAAGTATGGATATCGAGTTTATAAGGGATAACTATCAAAAGTACGGAGCCACATGGGTGGCAGAGCGAATCTCCTGCACTATCCAAAATGTCCTTGAGATAGCCAATGAATTTGAATTGACTTTCAAAAGAACTAGATGGACCAAGGATGAAGATAAATTCCTTCTTGACAATTACCAAAATCTTACGCTCAGAGAGATCTCAGAGAAACTTAATAGGCCTTACAAATCGACCGTGACAAGACGCACCAGGTTATTTAAAAAAACAACTTATAATCCTTAAAAAGCAACTTCATTTGTTAATGTCTACTGCTCCTCTGGTGACGGCCAGTTTCACTAACTGGATAACTTGCTTCGATTCAGACCCCAGCCTTTACTATTTACCGATTGCTCAGACCAGTCCGAACAGAGTAATCAGACCTTTGGGGGGCATACACGCCCCTCCCCTTCACTAGGCCCAGACACTCAAGCTCTCACAGCCTGCCTCCTCTCCTTCCTGAAGGGTTCATTCTGCTCGATAGCAACTGTGGGCTATGATGTGGGACGTAATATTTGGGTTCCCTGTAATCCCTTATATCCTGTGGCCTGTAGCCATTTTGTATGGGGATACCTTATCCTCCTACATTCCGGCGAGATCTGGCGCGATTGCAGTATCAGCGCCTGCGAACAAACGAGCCGCGAGGAATCCGTAGTGAAAAACCATGATTCGAATGAGCACGCTCAAAACGAGCCAATTTCTGGTGAGATTTACCACGTCACGCCAACTCGTAATCTGGAGTCCATCTTCCGTGAAGGCTTACGGCCGCAGATTGGCCCTCGCTCCGAACTACTCGGCGAAGCCAAGGAAATGGTCTATTTTTTTGGGTCGATGCTGGCAGTAGAAGACGCACTCAGTAACTGGCTTGGTGAAATGCTTGATGACGAGCCTGGAGCGATTTCCGTTCTCGCCGTTGATCGCTCCGGTTTACACCTCGTTTCAGATGCGGGGTACGAGCTTGCTTGCCTTCGCCTTGTCCCACCGGAGAACATTTCTCTCGCTTTTCAGGATCACGAGCCGGCGGTTGATAAAAATGGCCCGGTGACCGAGGGCACCTCATGAGCAAACTGACCCCTAAGTTCGTTAAGGACATCGACCAGCCCGGCTCCTACCAGGACGGCCGAGGGTTGATTCTTCGTGTATCAGCTACTCTGCGGAAAAGTTGGGTCTTTCGCTATATGCTGGCGAAGCAACGGCACGATCTAGCCCTGGGGACATTCCCTGCTTTGAGCCTCAGAGACGCACGGCTGGAGGCTGACAAGTACCGGCTCGACATCGCCCGTGGCGTCGACCCAGCCGCTGAGCGTGCGAAGGCCAAAGCCGCCAAAGCCTCACGAACTACAACGAGCCACACGTTTCGGTCTTCGGCGGAAAGGTACATACGCACGCATTCGTCGAGTTGGTCTAAGAAGCATCACCAGCAATGGCAGAATTCACTCACGAAGCATGTCTACCCTGTCATAGGCGGATTTCGGATAGTCGAGGTCGACACGGACGATATCCTGGATGTGCTGACACCGATCTGGAGCAAGATCCCCGTCACGGCTAACCGCGTCCGGAATCGCATAGAGCTCGTGCTCGATGCAGCGAAGGCACTGAAGCTTCGACAAGGTGAAAACCCCGCACGGTGGCGTGGCCATCTCGACAAGCTCTTGCCCAAGCAATCACATACGGTAGTCCCCTTCCCGTCTCCGACACCTTTACGCACTGCTGAGCTGTTGGCCAGGCTCGATTCCCTGGATGGGGCAGCAGCTCGTGCTGTTGAATTCGCAATTCTGACTGCGACCCGTAACCAAGAGGTGGGCGGGGCCCAGTGGCCGGAAATAGATTGGGAAGAGAGAATCTGGTACATCCCAGCAGAACGCATGAAAGCGGGCAAGGCTCACCGGGTACCCCTTACAGAGCAAATGCTCGAGGTGCTACGGCAGCAGGTCGGAAAGCATGACAAGTGGATATTTCTCAACTCCTGGCGAACAGGCCCCATTCCCGGCAATGCCATGGCCAGGGTGCTCGACCAGCTCCAGGTCGATGGCGTCGTACCGCATGGGTTCAGATCTACTTTTCGGACGTGGGCCGCGGAAAAAACCGATCACCAGCGAGAGGTTTGCGAAATGGCTCTCGCGCATACCCTCACCAGTAAGGTTGAAGCAGCATATAACCGAGGTGACTTGCTGGATAAGCGTCGCGCCCTGATGAAGGATTGGGGGGACTTTCTTGTCGCCAACGCTCCTCAGGTGCAAGGTGAGGTATCGGATCTGGTTTCGGAGCTTGCCCCTGATGCTGGATCAGATCAGGCCAAGGTTCTGCCGGCCGCTTGACCACCGAGGTGAGGGCGCTCTGCCAGAAGCGCCCGAGTAACAACCAATTTTGCCTGAACTGTGCCCTCTCCCTCGCAGTTCCTATATTTCATAGGCGAGATCAGGATGGAAGTTTCTGCTCCACCACCATAGCTGCGGCGTTGTACTTCCTGCCCATCCTGAATGTGTCCCCCATAGTCGTGATAGTACGACCACGAAGATCGGTCGCTTTCTTGTCCTCAGCCAGGAAGCGCATCGCATCGGCAATCCGGTGCGCGAGCTTGCCAATTTCTTGGTTGTACCGATCGGCATCTCGACCGACACCCAGGGCCACATCCAGGGTTTCGCCATGCAACAGAGCGTCGGCAACCCACTCACCAACCTCTTTGGCTGTCTCGTGATCGTTTTTGCGGTCTACCACTTTACCGAGCAGGTAGAAGAGGAAATCGTCGTCACGGTTCGCCGACCACCCGTTAATGAAGCGGCACTCCATCTGGAACACATCGAACAACGAGTAGAGAGAGCCGTCCGAAAGCATGGACAGCTCAGGGTAATACGATCGCAGCTCCGCGAACTCTTCCTGCGCGTACTCAGGCACTTCATCGGACGGATCGTTCAGCGCGTCCAGGCGCAGGTCTACCGCCTGGGCCCACACTTCGGCAGACCGGGCTTGAGCGTGCTTAGCGGCACTGGCGATGTTGGCACGCCACCCAGCTTCCAACTCCTTCACGCGATTGAACATCACCTCCGAGACTGGCTCAAAGCCGGCCTCGAACCCCACGTTAGCCAATGCGGTGTAAACCCAGCTTTCTGGCGTCGGCCCTTCTTGAATTGCTGGTCGCGCTGGCAGCAACGTCAGATCCAGGGGATCGAGCAGCGTCATCGCCTGCCCGCGATAGGTGAAATCACCGTCCCCAGGGTGAATGCCGCCCAGCAGGATGTTGGCGAACGCGGTTTTCACGTCGCTTTCGTCCCGGAACGCGCCCGGCAGTCGGGCGTTGAACGGCCGATGCCGGATCAAGAAGGTAGACCCCTGCGTATCAAGTGGACCTATGTCCTTGGAAGGGACTTTCTCCGTCTCATAGGCAACCGGCACAACGCCCCAGGCCTCAACTGCATCTTTGGCGGAAACGGTTGCCTCTACGATCAGGCTGCGGGCCAGATCAGCAAGCGGTAAATCCGGCTGATCCAGCTCGCGCTCTTTCACCAGGTGTACCAGCTTGTCGAAGACAAACACCTTCCCGTCATTGACCAGGTAGGTTGCATTAGGGACGCCAGACACCTTTCGCAACTCTTCCTTCAGCGTGTCATTCAGTCCCCCCAAAAAGTTGCTGTACTCGTCCACGAACAGCATCCGCGGTGGCTCAGTTTTGACGTGTTTGTCGTCAGACATGACTCAATTCCTTTCCAGTGCCTCAATGGGCATAAACGGTGACCAGTTACCCGCCGAGCAACAATTCATTCGCTGGCTTGGCCGAAAGAGGTGCCTCGAATATTGTTGGCCTCGTCGCAGATCCGGGCAACCTCCAGCATCGCTTTCAGCGCTCGCTCCTCCGTTTCCTTCGTGGCGAATGCAATCATGAACCCATGCAGCAGGCCGGCGAGCATTGCCCCACTGTCCGCAACGTTACGGTTCCCTGCCACGGCGGAAAATTGCTCCAGAAGAGGAGCAGGTGCCTTCAGAAGAAACTCCTGACCGAGGGATCTTCCGATACTTGCCGCATGGACACACTGGCGAGCCAAGGCTTCTTCAGGCGACATCGGTGTACCGTCATAATGCTCGAATGACGCCTTTACATGGTTGCGACCGTGCATGCCGGCGGCGATGCTTTCAGCTCCCTGACGGATCTTCTCAACTGCAATACTGGCTATGCTGAAGTCCGTTTGCGCTTCATCCATAACCGCGGCCAACAGGCGTTCATCGACGTTTTCAGTGCTATCCATTTGATCCTCCGTTGATAGTTATTTACCTCCATTTCAAGTTCGCATTCAATTGAAAAAACCCAAGCTCCCGGTGGCCAAACCGAACTCACAAAAAAGGCCGGGTTCACCGGCCTTTTATTTTAGAAGATCCGCGGAAGCGCAAACTCACTGGGTTCGCCATGTCTCGACTACATCAGCGCCATGCTCTTGCTTCCACTCCTTGAGCGTCTTGTGGTTGCCGCCCTTGGTCTCAACGAGCTCACCCGTGTTGGGGTTGCGGTAGATCTTGACTGCTCGTTGCGCACGAGGTTTGCCAGGCTGATGGGTAATTTGCTTTCGATAGTCCGGGTCAAGAATCGCGATGATGTCGCGCAGGCTCTTGCCATACTCAGACATCAAGGCCCGTAGCTTTTTCTCGAACTCCATCTCTTTCAAAAGGGCTTCATTTCCGCTCAACTTCTCCAGTCGGTCCTGAAGCTCCTTGATGGCTTCCTCTGTGGCTCGGTACTCGGTGATGAGGGACATCTTGTCTCCTTGGTTTGGGTTTCATGGCCCTGAGCCGTGACGGTGCGCGCCAGGCTTGCTAGGGCTGCTGGTTAGATCATGCCTGCCGATGCAAGGAATGCATAGCCCGCAAGGAATCCGGCGGAAGGCCAGAATGCGTAAAATTGAATGTCGACGAACAGTTTCTTGTTCATGGCGTCCAGGAGGGCTAAGCCTCCTCCTCCAAACGGTTGATTTCGGCAATTACGCCCTGCATGTTTTCGATCGCAATTTCGGCGGCTTCCCGGGCCTTGCCGAACAGTGATTCCTTACCTTCAAGCAGGGAGTCGAGGCGGTTGTTCTCGCGCCGGAGCTGCTTCGCAATGGAATCAAAGTCTTCACCCTCGGGAGGTTTCTTGCCCTGGAGCTTGAGTTCCATGGCTTCGGACTGCTTTAACATTAGATCGCGAACGACAGTACGCTGAGTCGCACTTTGCTCGTCGAAGCCATTGATGCTTTCGAAAACCTTCACGGCTGCTTTCACACTGGACAAGGCTTTGGTGCCAACTTCGGACTTCCCTGCCTTGGTTTGAGTGGCTGCCTGTTGAGTATTCACGCCAGGTGCAACATTGCTGCTCGAGGGAGCGCTGCTACCACCAGCCTGGCCGCCGCCGGCCTCGGCCGTGTTTTCTTCGGTACAACCCTCAGTCATCTGATGAGAAATACTCGCCGTACCCTCCTGGGCCTTGTTCGTAGCATCTGCATCATCAGCGGAAGGGATGGACGCAGAGCCACCCTCGCCACCGAAGAGGTTCGGGCCAAAATCCATTACGGTGTCGTCCTGAGTTGTTTGCATGCGGGGTACTCCTTTTCTGTTCGGGCTTTAACCTATGAAATCACCCTTCCAGAAAATCCCAACACTCATGTCTCCTCAGCATATCGGGCCTGCATTTTTGCCTTCACCCGATTTTCTAGCCTCTTGGCTACGTCCACAACGAATGCAAGGAACTGAAGATCCAGGCCCTCTTCAACCTCATTCATGATGTCGTCGGCAACGCCCTCAGCTTCCTGGCCAAATTGCATTCCAGCATCAGCCATTTCGAACAGGAGCTGAGCCGCTGGCTTTCTCTCATAGGTATAGAAAACGTCCGATTCTTGCTCAATCGCGGCTATTTGGTTTGCCGGTGCATCAGGGGCTGATGCGCCATCTTCATTTTCATCATCGTCAAGCGGTACTGGCGGAGGCAGGAGACCGTTTTTATCTGAGAGCGGAAGTGGCTTATTAGGCATCGCAGGTTTCGACCTACCCTCCTCCCTCATGTCCTTCGCGGCCTTACGAATTGCCTTAGGCCCGCGGCTACACAGTTCTTGCTGTGCTTTTTTTTCCAGCTTAGCCACCTGCTCCGCTGCGGATACGCTTACGTCGCCGGCCTTGACAGCATCCAGCAGCTCCGGGGTGCCGTCTCGGACAACCTTGCACGCAGAAGACACAGAGCGCGGACTGATACCCAGTACTTTGGCTGCCTCCTCAATAGCCATTTTTGCGGCTTCCAGCTCCTGCCCGGCGGCCTTTTCCAGGTCAACAGTGATAGCGCTACTCCCGCGCAGTGAGGACAGCTCGGCAGCGATCAAAGCCCGTTGTGCAACGGTGAGCTGCCGGCGATAGAGGTTAAGCGAGAGGACATAACCTAGGGCATCATCTCCTGTGTATTCCTCTGTTCGGGGTTCGATCAGCAGATCTTTGCAAACGCGGTACCGGTTGCGCCCATCAAGGATCTTTCCTTCATAGAGAACGATCGAGGCACGCTGTCCGTTGACATCAATATCTTCAAGCAGGGCTTCGTAGTCATCTCCGATGATTAGCGGAAATAGCTGAGCGTAATCGTGAAACTCAAGATCATAGCTTTGCATAAGCAGCTTCTCGTTCCTGTTTTATCCAAGAACGATACGTCGAAGACGCGCACAAGTGACGCTTTTTCAGGTCGTTTTTACGTCTGAATTCGCGATCATTGTTGCTACCCTAGGCTCAATCTTCATTCAAAAAAAACCCTGCCGTATAAGCAGGGGTTGGTGTTCTAGAGAAGCCCAGACAATAAAAAAATCTAAATTAAATCTTCTCTTGAAGTTGGCTTATTAGTTCTTCGAGTGCTGCTTGATCCGGTTTTGTGTCAACGAATCTAAGCGACTTGTCTGAAAGGACTTCCATGACACCCCATTTCAATTCATGCAAATCCTGGCCCGGCTCTGGTGGCGTTTCCCAGTAGGGAAAGCTTCTGACTACATGGGGCGGCATCTTTGTGATCATAGCTGAATCTCGGTATTTTCTGTCAAGGCAAAGGCTGCATGCTAATCAGTGTATAGATATACAGTTCCGCATCACTACACAAAAACGGCGTCAAAAGGTCGTCATTTTTCAGCTCGTAAACGGGTCGCAGAACGGCAAAAACCTATAAAAAGTTGTTTCATAGCACAGCATAAGCTAGGGCCATGTCTACAGCAAACACTAGGCCATCACAGACCATTTAAGGCGTAATTAGTTTCATTAATTGATGCTTTGAGTTTTCTGCCCGGCGTAAGCTCGATCCTTTACACACAAGGACGGCGAACAGGCTGGTGAAAGCATAGATTACTACGAGGATCTATGTAGATCATTTCCCGACCGGAGCCTGGGATGCTCCGGGACAGCCTCCTTTGAGCTTCCCTGCTAGGCCTGCGGCCTCCTGGCCTACTCTCTGCTCGCACTAGAGCAACAGAGTAACGAATGAGCTGGAGGGTCAATTGCGATTCGTGCAAAAGGATGCGCTTGTGCGATTCCTTGAGGTCAACTTCACTCGCCCAGATCTCGGAGCAAGGCACCGACGCTGGTTCACCCGCACTCACTCACTGACACCTTTGGCCCAAGCCAACCTTGCCTGCGCACCTCGTCCATAGCCGCTTCCAACTCAGGGATCGAGGATATGTCGCAAGAAACCGTCGGTTTTTTTCCTTTGCGGTCTGTAGGCAACTGCAATATCACCTGTTCAGGATCGCTCAGTGACACCTGGAACTTTACGCTCGGAAGCCCGCTGAAGGTGATGCTCGCCTTCGTTTGGTTCACCTCAGCTGAGGCCTGTCGCACCTCACCTTCGTGCTCATACGCCAGCGAGATACGGTGTTTGGTTGAATTGCTCATAGATAATCCCTGGAGCTTGGTCCACGCAAATTTGCGTAACGCTTAATGCTTTGTTCTGAGCCCGCGCTTCACCGCGGATGAACCGATCTTCGCTGCTCAACATGTGAATCCGAGCGGGGGCTGAACACTTCAGCCAGTGCTCTGAAATTACCGAAAACAGCTCAATCCGGCTCAGGCCGTGCAGGTGCTCAGGCTCAATCTTTGACAGCTGTGCGAGAGCGGCGAATCGTGTCTGCGGTTGCACCACTCTGTGTTCTGGTTGCGCGACTGCGGTTGCCATATGTCCTTATCTCGTAGTCTAAAAAACCATATTCTGTCATGGCACATCGCCTTCGTGTGCACGTTTTCTAACCTGTTTCGCGTCTGAAATATTTAGTTACAAAGCAAATGTGAATCATTCGCTCTCGATCAAAGAACGGTCAATTGTCTTTAAAAAGGCCTCGAACTGCTCCGCAATCAGTTTCGCGTCGACACTTTTCTCACAACGAAGCTCGACTTTTTTTCCTTCTACGCGAACCCGGCCAATACCACTGATCTCAGTATCGGTGAATTTGCTGGACGAGTTTTTCTGGGTCCGTGAAGCAATTTCCTTGGCTAGCCAACGCAGGGCGTGTTCTTGTGTCCATCGCTCATCACGCATAGCCGTCACGGCTCGCAGAAGTAGTTCGGGCTCTTTGCTGCTGAATTCAATAAAATCCTTTGCCCGCTTCCCACCGATGAGTCCTGGATTCGTGTCCAGAATGGCTTTCACTTCATTAGGTAGGTCCATCAGCAATAGGCATCTACTCACTATCGAGTGATTGACTCCTAACCGGCGGCCCAGCGCCCTGACAGATGGCTCACCTCCAGAATCCAAAATTTTTGCGTAAGATTTACCTCGCTCGTACTCCGTGAGCGCTTCTTGGCCTTCGTTGTCCGTCAGCGCAAGGATCTGCGCCAAAGCGTCGTCCATTTCACGGACGTATGACGTAATGGTCTCCCGCCCCAGCAATTTGTGAGCACGCCATCTGCGCTCACCGCCGACCAGCTCATAAATGCCATCACCTATCGGCCTGACAGTGACGGGCTTGGCCAATCCAACAGAAGCGATCGAATTTGCAAGGTCTTCGATAGCTGCCTCGCTGAATGCCAGCCGTGGCTGGAATGGCGATACCCGTATATTGCTGGTGCTGATCTCAGCTATGACACCGTTCGCGGCTCCCGTTTCAAGAACCTTGCCGGAGACTTTAGCCTGGCTATTCTCGCCCTCGATGCCTGCTACCGCTTGCTCAGCAACAGGCTCATTGACCTGTTGCTGAGCAAGCATTTCCCTAACCGAAACTCTTAAATTGGGTTCAGGCAATTCCGCCGGCGTCCTTTTGACGCCAGACATCCAGGTAGGCGCATCTTTTGGCCTTCCTGGAAAATCCTCTGACTTAGCCATAATTTCTCCGTCAATTAACCGCTGTAACGTGGAGCGCATCTAATCTTTGGGCCTGCTGAAGATCTCAAGTGGTGCTCGGAGCACCAGTTAAGCTCAGCAGACTGATGGTGCTCCGAGCACCAGTGAAGCTCAAAACCCAGGTGGTGCTCCGAGCACCAGTGAAGTTCAAAACCAGGTGGTGCTCCGAGCACCAGTGAAGCTCAAAATCCAAGTGGTGCTCCGAGCACCAGTCACTGAGAAGCAAACTCCCGGACTTTTTGGAGTGCTTCGCTAAAAACTGAGCGCATGGAGTCAATAGTTTTGCTGGTAGCGCCCTTCCATACGATCAGAGGAATGCCTTGATCCAGCGCTTTACCATAGTCTTCTGAGTAATAGAGCTTTTCTTCAGCAACCCGACCAGGGAAGAGATCGTTCAGAACAACAAGGTTATTCAAGATGCGTTTACGGTTCCTGATGAACATGGTCGGGATTGCTAGAACAACAGGGGAGCGACGGTATGCCTTGGCAAATCGAACCATCCATTCGTTCAGCCGCATAAGGGCGCGGAAAGAGAATTTATCCATCCGAACAGGGCAGATAACAAAGTCGCTAGCGACGATGGAGTTTTTTGTGAGTCGAGAAGCGGTAGGGGCATTGTCGAAAAGGATCACGTCATAGGCTGACGTATCAATACCGGGAATCTCTCCAGTCCTGGCTCGCTCTAGCCAGTCTGCATACCAGAAATCCATATTGTTCTCTGCGTCTAAAGCAACAACAAGATCCTCGAGGTACGCATCAGCTGGGATGAGGTGGGGGCCGTTCTCGCCGAATGGCTTTTTGATGACTTGCTCAAAAGACAATGGCTCGAATTGTCG
The DNA here is from genome assembly GCF_034314165.1 of Pseudomonas sp. Bout1. Classification (GTDB taxonomy): domain Bacteria; phylum Pseudomonadota; class Gammaproteobacteria; order Pseudomonadales; family Pseudomonadaceae; genus Aquipseudomonas. Next base: position 11,595 of record NZ_JAVIWK010000003.1, read on the forward strand.
ACCTCTCAGCTCTGGGCTCAGAAGGTTCCCTAGGTTGCCCTCAACATAGCGCTCTGGAGGAATTCCCATCGATTCAAGGTCAGACCTTGCCAAATCTGGGTCATACCCCAGCTCACTCGACGAGTCGCCCTGGGGATCATTATCAATGATAAGAATCCGGAGCCCTTGCATCTGGAGGTAGATTGCCAGGTTGACCGTTACGGTCGTTTTTCCCGTGCCGCCCTTGGGAACGAAGGTTGATATCACAACCTGCCGTGGTAGCCCCTTTGCTTGACCTTTCGCTCTACGGATCGCTGCGATATCGAAAATATCACTCAGGGTATAAGCCCGAGTTGGGACAGTGCCGCGAGCAATGCGGCGAATTTCCAGCCCGTTTTCATCCTCAATGTCCTGAAGACGACGGGTAGTCAATCCAAAACAATCGGCTGCAAATTTGGGGGGGTAGAGGAGGGTGGAGAAATCCGTGAAATAGACGGATTCCTCTTCAAACTGCTCGCTTGGCTGCTGCATGACGATCCCTGCATTGTTGAATACAGGTGAATCATAATACGTTAAGTCGCTTTTTCAAGAAAAATCATGGTACAGGCTGGGTTTTTGCCTGTAAAACCGAACTGGAAACGGCTTTTTCCATCTCACAGTTCGGCTTGGCTTTGATGTTTTGGAGACTAAACCCGAATTCACGCTAGGTAAAGCGAGAGCCGATGTCAGCGGTCAGGCGTACTGTTTTTGGGCATCGGTGCGTGCACGTTTGAAGTCCGCGCTTATGTAGTTGACTGTGAATTGGGTGTCCATGGGATGCGATTCGACCACTACCTCGGTGGAGCCAGACAAGAATGTGATGTTCTCAAACCCGTGGCTGGACTCGTCTGTGCCAATTTGCAGCTGGCTTCTCAGCCCGCTTAGCACTTCCTCCAGGTGAAGTTTGTCAGCTTTTACCGTAGCGACATCCAGTACCCCTTCAGCGTTGAAGGCCAGCTGAATGTCAGTGACACCCTCCAGGTTTACCTCCCATTCTGAGAGATTAAGTACCGGGCCGCCGGTGTAGGACGTACCAATCTTGTCGATGATGGTGTAGTGCTGCTGGACGTCGACGATCGTCGTAACGCCTACAGTCAGGCTTACCGGCTCCGGCGCTATGACAGCCATGCTGAGCAGATAAGCTGCGACGCCCGCGAAAGCGGCAGTATTCATTGGGTTCCTCCAGGTCATATTCGGATGGGATCATTTTCTCCTCGCCGACCTGGTGGGTGTGCTGCTTTCGAACCGAATTGTCGTCGGAAAAACAGCCATTGGATTGTGAGTCTGCTTTTGGTTTTTCAACCCTCAGAAAATTAGCTTTTCAGTTTTAAAAGCCTTTTAACTGTTTTTCTCTTGTTGTTCTCTTGTTTTTAGAGAGCTGGAGCCCTTGTATTACGTGGCCTCCAGAGGATCATCGACTACAAATTACGGCATTGCGACTACACATTCCGGCTTTGCGACTATGGATTACGGCTGAAGCGACTACAGATTCCGGCTGTGACGACTACAGATTGCGGCCGTTATCCACAGGCCGGATGGAGGGCCTGGGCTGTGTCTAACGACTACAGATTCCGGCTGCTGGATGCTGCACGTAGCACGAGTTTGAGTTTTTATGGCTCGATTTCAAGCAATTTTGTGTTCTGAATTTGCCTGAGTGGCGTTTCTTTGGATAGAAATCGCAATAACTCATTGTTTTTAAATGATATTTTAAATTGCCCGTCGCTTATTTGACGTTTTTCAGTGGTTTGCCCTCTACCTTGGTGGATTCGCCAATAAATAGTCTTTTAGCTTCACCGTTGGACCTATCGACTACAGATTACGGCTATTTTTACAGTCATCAGCTCGATGCGACTACAGATTACGGCTGTGCGTGGACGAGTATGACCAGGCAGTTTTGCAGCCCTATCTTCGGTATCGACTACAGATTACGGCTGTGGATCAAAGGTGTCCCACGCTATCGACTACAGATTACGGCTGTTCTACGTGGCGAACGGACGCCAATCGACTACAAATTACGGCTACTGCCTATCGACTACAGATTTGTCCCTTGTCTTGCGATTGGATGAGGTGGTTGGCTGTGAGGCCCATTTTTACTGGGGTCTAGAGCCTAACCGACTCCTGGGTATCGACTACAGCGTAATCTCTCTGTAGGGTTCCGTTACTAATCGTGGGGCCAGACATGTCCAATTTACCCAAACCTGCCAAGCCGGAACCTAAGCCGCTCCGGGTTACGAAATCCAATACGCTGATTACCGCGTCGTACCGGCTGACGCTCAACGAGCAGCGGTTGATCCTCGCGGCTATCAGTAAACTCGATCCAAGAAGGCCCATGCCGAAAAAGGTGTCTGTCTCGGCCGTGGACTATTCGGATATCTACGGCGTCCAGCTCAGGCATGCCTATGAGCAGATGAAAGTGGCAGCTGATGAGCTGTACGAGCGCGATATTAAGACCTTTGACGGCTCTGGCATGGAGCGGAAGCGTTGGGTCGATCGGGCCAAGTATTTGGATGGTGAGGGTCGCGTTGAGTTGTCGTTCACCATCCATGTCATGCCCTATCTCACGATGCTGTACAGCAAAGTGACTAGCTATGATCTTCGGCGGGTTGCCTGCCTGGACTCGAGCCATTCGTTCCGGCTGTTTGAGATGCTGATGCAGTTTCGGAAGACAGGATGGGCCTACATTGAGGTCGAATCCTTGCGGGTCGCACTCGGATTGTCGGATGCCTATCAACGATTCAACAACCTCCGCCAGAGAGTCATAGATCCGGCAGTTGTGGAGCTGAAGACTAAGAGCAACCTGGATGTCAGCTATGAGTTGAAGAGGGAAGGGCGGAAGGTGGTCGCAATCAAATTCACCTTCCGTGACGTTGCACAGCTCCCGCTTAATCTGGAACTTGACCCTGAAGATCTTCCCCCTCTTCCTGAGTTTGAACCCGCAGAAGATAGCGAATGGCTGGCCACTCAGCCGTTGGGTGAGTTGGCGGAAGCTCAGGAAGCTGGGCTGCTGTTCACTGTTTCGGCAGAGGAAGAAGAGCAACCAGATTAGCATGCGTCGTCATCTGACGGCCGTTTGTGCCTTTTCTAGCAATGCTCCCGGTGCAGTTCATTCCTGCCCAGGCATTCGAGTCGTCATTTGCCGTCCGTTTAGTGCCAATTCCATAGCAAAAACCCGCCTTGGTGGCGGGTTTTCTTGGCCTGGTCATTGACGGGTGATGCTCAGTAATTGGGTACCAGCGTAAATAGGCTTCGCCGCCATTGGCATACATCCTCGACTGATGCTCGCCCTGCGGTTTTGAGCGCGTCGAAGACGCTCAGAGCAAACGACATTGCAGCCTGGTCATCTTCGTGAAGATCGACAATCACAACAGGAAACTGGTCGCCGTCATCAGCATCTGGTGTTGCTATGGCGACTGTCTGAATTCCCCAGGTGATGCCGTCATCGTAAGGTTCTACAACAAATCGCTTGAGCCGGCGAATCATGCCGTCACGAATCATCTGAATCAGATCGGTGCGTACCGGCTCCGATTGGCACTGCTGGAAAAGTTGGATGGCTGTCATAAGCTACGGCTCCCTTGATATGCATTCATCCTGCCAGCAGTCTCGTAAATCCCAAACGGAATTCCCCTGGCTTTGTTCGACATCGCATTGGCGGCGAACCCTAGCATTATTTTTCCCCCTGGTTGGGCGTGCTCTTCCTCGCGGGTGGTGGCGGAAGATCAACAAAGGCTGGAGCGGCTACGCAAAATGCTGTTTGCATGCCAGAAACATCACCGTCCCAACACTCGCATTCGGCGTCCCAACCTTCAGGGTCAAAATTGAAGATCGTCCCGAGATCAACAGCCCCATCCAGGGTGGCGTATGCCCCGCTCAAGGTTCCGTTGATCAGTACCGCGTAGCAATCGTCGCCGATTTGCAATGCTTTCCCTGGATTGGCTTCAAGAAGACGCTGATAGGAAGCAAGGGTCTCGTCGTAAGTCATGGTTGCTGCTCTGATTCCGGGTGTGAGAAGACATTGCCACCGCTCCAGGAATACCCAAATCCTGTAGAGGGCAGAGCTGGCAGCCCCGCTTGGGTTTGTGCGTGGCTATGCAACCATGGAGACATATCAGAACGGAGATCCAAGGCATGAACTTCACCCACGAACAGGGGCCAGCGATTAACTCGTTGGCCCGTATCGTCAAGCTGGTGGCTTTTGCTGGAACAGGGAAGACCACCACGCTTGTTGGCTATGCCAAGGCTAGACCTCAATGCCGTCTGCTCTACCTCTGCTACAACAAAAGCGTCGAGATTGCTGCCAAGCAAAAGTTTCCGCCGAACGTGACGTGCAAAACAGCCCATGGCTTGGCTTATGCGTCGATCGGATCGAAGTACAGACACAAGCTCACGAGCAATCTGCGCCTGACCGACATTGCAAGAGTTATCGGCTCACAGAACTGGGAGCTGGTGCGCAGCGTGCAAGAGACGCTGAACAATTATCTGGCCAGCGCGGATGACGATATCGAGCTTTGTCACTGCCCTGTAAGCAAGCTCAAGACGGATCGAATGAAGCGCGCCGCCGGCAGCATCGTCGAAGGAGCCAGGCAGCTTTGGTTGCAAATGTGCGACATCCATAACGAGGCAGCGAATATTACGCACGATGGGTACCTCAAGCTCTGGGCTCTCTCGAAACCAAACTTGCGGGACCGTTACGATATTGCGCTTGGAGATGAGGCACAGGACATCAATCCAGTGATTGCAGGTGTTCTTGCGCAGCAGGCGGCATACGGTATGGGTGTAGTCGTCTGTGGCGATGGCCATCAGATGCTCTACCGTTTCAGGGGGGCTGTAGACGCTCTCAATGCGACCTGGCTCGACAAAGCGGAAGTCCATTACCTCACTCAGTCGTTTCGGTTCGGGTCTGCCGTTGCGCACGTCGCCAACATGGTTCTCGCGTTCAAGGGTGAATCCCGCCAACTGGCTGGGCTTGGTGGCGAGACTCGTGTTTCAAAGGCGCTACCGGCTGACCTTGAACATCGCACCGTACTCTGTCGGACGGTGGTTGGAGTGATCGAGACGGCGCTGGCCAATGTAGAGACTGGTGCAAAGATCTACTGGGTTGGGGGGATCGAGGGTTACAACCTCCAGGATCTTGAAGACCTACATGCGCTATCGAAGGGGTGGCGTGACCGAGTGAAGGGGAAAAAACTCCTCCAGGAATATCCTGATTATGACCTCTACAAGCAGATTGCCGATGAAAGCCAAGACCCTGAGATGAACCGCTCGATCAAGATCATCGAGCAGTACAGCGCGGATCTCCCGGAGTTGTTTGCCAAGCTGCGGCGCAACGCGGTCACTGATGAGCTTGAAGCCACCATCACCCTCAGCACCGCGCATCGCTCGAAAGGCTTGGAGTGGGATGCGGTGCAACTGGCTGAGGATTTCACCTTCGATCCGTTCAATCCGGACAACGAAAAGGAACCATGGATCGATGAGATGAACCTCCTATACGTCGCGTGTACGCGTGCTATGCGTGTTCTGGCTGTCAACTCGACGATGTTGGAGATCATGAAAGAGTTCGTCGACCGGCGTGATGGTCGCAAGCCAAACACCCCAATGGTTTTCAGGAAGAAACAGGCGGCTGCCGCGTAGTGCTCCTCGAGCATCGCATTGGGTTATCCGGTGCACGCACTAGGATTGGATTTGACCATTAGATTACCGATGGACCGTAAATGAGTCGGAAAAAGTCAACCCAGCGGGATCTGGATCTGCTCGCGATGTCGAGCATTGCCAGCCAGCTACCTGTTCGTTTTGAGAATAAAACAGCCTGGCATGTGTTCGCCGGTGAGTGCCGCGGCTGCAACCAAACGATCCCGGACGAGCATCTGAGAGGAGCTGTCACCCGAACTGCCCAGTGGTGCTTCACGATTGAAGCAAGCGGCTATTGCCCTGAGTGCAGGAGCATCACCAGGTTCTTGTTGCGCCTTCATGATGATTTGACAGCTTCAGGCCCAATGAACGGGCTCTGGCAAACATGGAAACCGAAGCGAAAAGCAGGCTTCGCCTGGTTGCTTCGATTCTTGAAACTCACCCGCTAATCACAGGAGATATTCTCATGTCCATTTCCAGCCACCAGGCAGCTTTGCTTCAGCAGCTGCGGGATCAGGGCTATGTAGTCTTGCTCGTTGAGCCGGGCGAAACTGAACACATCAGTCGAGACAGGTTGGAGAGCCGTTTGCGAGCCGACGCTGCGGATCACATTGAGGATCTGCTGTCTCTGGAGGCAGTCCGAACTCGCTGAGCTGACACGTAGCAAAAAAGCCCGTTTCGAACGGGTTTTTTTATGAGCGGAATTTGTGATACTTGGTAATACCACCCCTTCAATCGCGAGATCGCTTTCGCACCCGCTGCGTTGCTCCTGGTTAACATGGAGCAGAGGGGGAGGAGGGCACACGGCATAGCCGTAGTGAAGGGGTGGTATTATGAGGAATCCTAGATGACTGACGCAATTGTTTCCGCTTACAAGCGTTTGGTCGAAACCGTTGGGGCTTTCAATGAGAAATGGCCCGCATTGGTTGTCGGCGGGATGATATGGCGCATCCCGCTCCTCTCTGAACAGAGGACGCCATCTCGAATCAACGTCCAGGTACTGACAGGAACTGACGCGATCAAGGCCGCCGTAGAGGCGTTACGCGAGTTTGAGCGCGATCTCGGCCAGGCTCCAGGTACCGTGCTGCGTTTGCCGGGGTACTTTCTCCTCTCCGGATCGATACTCGATGAGGGTAGGGCGGTGAATCGCTGCAAGAGCGCGCTGGTGGATGCGATCGAGGCTGAGCGCGTGTTTCGCAACGTCGCCGTCAGCCGCCGCTCCCACATCATGCGCCAGGCCCTGGGGAAAAATTTCTCTCTCAACCAGCTGAAGCGCGCAATCCAAGTTTTTGATGCGGCCCCAAGGCAGATCACATTCACCTGGGCCGGCCACACCTCAGGTAAAGAGCGTGTCACTGTTGGCCACGTCCGGGAAGTACTGCTTGCCGAGGCACATGAAAGATCCGTGGCCACCGGCGAGCCAGTGGAGAATAGCCCCCAGTGGATCGATCTACGCACCATCGCGAACATGGCTGAAACCGACCTTTTAGATGCACCAAAGCCTATCGCTCCGCATCCACGGGCCATGCTGTGGTTTTCCGAGCGAAGCCGGTATGACGCAATGCTGCATGCCAACCTCCCATTCTTCGTACTCGATGGGCAGCCCTCTGCAAAAGTCGTTGGCCTCAAGGACTTCGATAGAGACTCGCGATCAGCAAAACGGCCCGACATAAAGCACCGGTTGCCGGCACTCCCTGGTGGGCGCTTTTTCGTAGCCTCATCCACTGCGGAACCAATTACCCAAGAGCCCGGCGGGCCAGATGGCCCCGAGGTGCTTTCGACCTACCGAGAATCAATAAAAGACGTCTCAGAGCGATAGTTTATCCATAAAAATCAATGGCTTAGAGTTCGCATAATAGGGATTATGTTAAACGTCGTTAGCACCCTAATAATTAGGTAGCAAACATTATCCTTCCATGCGCTGAGCTGTTCAAGCCACTAATGAACCGAGTACGCTCCTTTGAGGTCGCTTGCATTCCGCTAGCTGCCTGAAACGGAGATCGAGAAGATGATGATTGATGGCGTTGAGAAACGAATCGAAGCCGGCGTGAATACGGCCCTGGACATGGTTGAGGTATTGGTTGCAGCTGGCCAGCCCCTCAAATCTGCGATTGCCACCTCGCGGATACTCACTATGGAAGTTGTCCGTGAGTCTCTGGCAAAGAACCTGGCAAACAAAAGCGGCTCGGTGATTACTCATACCTTGGCCACGACGCCGGCCCAACCTGAGCCAGTACCGCCCCAGCAGGCCGCAAAAACGAAACAGCACCAGACAGTTGAATGATCATTGAGGTCGGCCGGGAGATCTTTGTGATACACCCGGCCGTGCCTGCGATACCAGCTTCCTCACCTCACGCTTGCTGTAGCCACCGCAGAGCGTCCAGAGGGCAGGAAAACGTTCAGGCAAGCCCCAGCACTACATAACTGCATATCCGCCCCGCACGGCCCCCTATCGGCAGTTTCCGGCCCGTTTAAACCCCGCCGCTTCGGCGTCCGCAGCGCTCGCAAACTCTACCCGGTTGCGCGTTCCGACCTTTCCATAGCTCGGACAGCCCACTGGCAGGTGGTATACATTGCTATTGCGGTTCCCAATCACCAGCGGGATCGAGTTGGAGGCGTCTCCACCAGATACCTGGTGCTGAACTGGCTCGCTCCGAATGGCCTGGGGTATCGTGCCGGCTCTCGTCACTCGCATCCCGAGACTCCAAGAACGCTCACCTGTTACGAATGGGTTGCTGTGCCCCATTATTCGGGCAATGCGCCGGTCACGCTCCTGTTCCCACGCGGTCACTGGGTATTGGTGATCCCAGGCCATCAGCAACTGCTGTTGTGCCTTGGACATCGACAGCCCGTAACGGTCGTGCATGTAGAAATATATGCGAGCAACCGCTCCCTTTACCTGGTCGCGAGGCTCTGTCACCCGCTGCTGGAAATCTGTTCTGGTCGGGCAAGCGCCGTATTGCTTGGGTGTTGAGGGTAAAACGCCATAACGAAAGTTGCTGCGATCAGCATTCACCTCGCCGACACTCACATCGAGGTTGTGCATGTCGGCTTCCATTTTGCGAAATACCGGATCGTTATCGATGCAGTTTTTGCGCCCCCCGTTCTGCCAACACTGCCGCTGGCTGCCGAAGGCGTATGCGGGCAAGACATGCTCCCATTCGATGCGCTGCGCGCGATTCTCCTGAGCGCGGACTTCGTACCCGCACGAGGCGAAGTCCACACGGCCTCCTGATCGCCCTACCCACTTCCAATTGCACCCACAGTAAAGATCGCCGGCTTCGCTGGTGTTGCGGTCGTAGTAGACCTTCTGGCGTAGCTCAACCTTGGCCTGCTCGAAGGTCGTAGGTGCTGAGGCCAGAGCGAAGTTAGACGTGGCCATCAGCATGGCCAAAAACATCATGAGGATCGATTTCATGGTTTTCCTTAAAACAAGGGTGGTTCCAGGCTATTCAGGGGGGAAAGAAGCTCGCCGATGCGACGAACTCTGCGAAAGATAATTTGCGCGATCGATTCATGGCCCGTGGCAATGACCCCAAACAACCCAGCCAGGAGAAGTGCCCAGAAGCTGTTGCGCTTCCAGTCGCTTGCCTCGGCCAAGGCACTCTGGCGATGCTGTTCGGCTCGTTCAGAAAGGGACGGGCTTTCTGGGCCAAGCGCAGTTGCCTCGATGGCGTAGAGGTCGTCTCAGAAAACGGAAAATAAAGCACGCTAAGCCGGTTGCAATGGTCGTAGCGGCCTGAACTTGCCCGCGCCGATCTTGGCGCTGTTGCGCCAGAGGTAGTCGCCGGTCAGGTTGATGTATAGCTCAACCTGACGCACCGGTCGATTTGTCACATGCCGGCTCCACCTCCTGCTTTATGTGCTGACGTGCGTGTCGTCACGCTCGTTTCCCAGAGCTCCGTGAAGAATTTTTTTCTGGCGGTGCTCCAGCTGTCGGCGAGTGATACCTAGCAGCCGCGCGGCTTTCGAAATATTGCCATCGGACCGGGTAAGTGCACGATTTACCGACCTATCGATGAGTTCTTCCAAGGGATGTTCATCCAGCCAACGCTCGATGATTTGCTGGCGTTGTTGCGGGGCGTCGAAGTTTTTCGGCGACTCCGGCTTCCGAGTCGAAGAGAGAAACAGGTCACTCAGGCCGATTGGCTCATTTTCATCGGCCAGCACGACTCCGCGCTCGATGATGTTCTCCAGCTCTCGCACATTACCCGGGTAGTTGTACTCCAGCAGCGCCCGCACAGCCGCCCGCGAAAGTCCCTTGATCGAGCGTTGGTGCAAGGTGGAGAAGCGCTTGATGAAATAACGGATGAGCAATGGAATGTCGTTTCGCCGTTCGCGCAGAGCCGGAATGTGAATGGGCACTACGTTGATGCGATAGAACAGATCTTTACGGAAGCGGCCCTGCCGAACGTCTTCTTCCAAATCCGCATTGGTTGCGGCAATGACCCGAATATCGACTGGGTATGGGGCATCACCACCTAACCGATCCACTTCACGTTCCTGCAGCACGCGAAGAAGCTTTTCCTGCGCCACTGAAGTCAGGGTACCGATTTCGTCGAGGAACAGTGTGCCGCCATTAGCTTGTTCGAAACGCCCGGGCCTGGTACGCGTGGCGCCGGTGAAGGCGCCCTTTTCCACCCCGAACAGCTCCGACTCGATCAGCGTTTCTGGTAGCGCGGCGCAGTTGACGGCCACGAACGGTTTGCCTGCTCGGTGGCTGAGTTGGTGCAGCAGTCGAGCAAAGCGCTCTTTGCCGACGCCTGTCTCACCTTGGAAAAGTACGGTGACATTCCGAGGCGCTATCTTCTCGATCCGTCTGCAGGTAGCGAGAAAACTAGGGTCGGCCCCGATCAGATCGGAGACAGCCAGGGCGTTATCGAGTATCGGATCATTGAGCGAGGCGTTGATGTAATCGGTGGAACCGAACAGCTCCAGCTGGTCAGCATCGGGCCCCCATTCCTCGATAGGCTTACCGATGATACGGCATTGCGCATGCCCCATACCGCGACACTCAATCTCGCGAAACAGCACCGTGCGGCCGAAGAAGGCGCTGGTAAAACCGGATGCATGGCCTATCTGCATCCAGCAGACCGGTTCGGCGGAAAGGGGCAGATGCGCCAAGTGGGCGCTGGCCTCGATGGAGTCGTGCCAGATCTGTTCGACATAGTGATGGCCGGACTCGACGTCTACCTCCATGCGCAGCGTCTCCACAAGCGTCACTCCCTCCATCGCGTGTAGCAATGGCCCAGCCATGAAGGCGTGATCGCTTTCGTCGCCCCGCAGGTTTCGCGCGAGCTCGGCATCGCTTGAGCCGGCAGCATAGCCCATTCGCGCCATGAGACGACGCGAGTGAGCAACGCCCATTTCGGCGATCAACTCACGCCGGAATGCGGCGAAAGCGGGCAATTTCATCAGGAAGGCACGCTGGTTGCCGAGCCATATTTTGCCCTTTTCAGGCTCCAGTCGTAGCAACTGGATCAAATCTTGTGGGAATTGTTGCGTATTCATGGCGATTCAACATTTTTGTTGATATTCGCATTACCTATAACAAATACGTTAATTAACAGCAATGCATACCCTGAATGCTACCGATGAGTAAAATACTCAAGTTATTGTTTTATATGAATAATTAACTTTTTAGCGGCTTTGGCACACAGCTTGCTCTTCCTATCGTAGTCGTCATGCGTCGGAGGGTACCCTCCCCGCAAGGCGAACTCCCAACAATAAGATAGTGGTACCGGACTTGGCAGTCCGGTGTCAGGAGAGTGATAACAATGACAATGAATGTGCTAAATCTCCCCGTGGATAGCTGCGATGCCACTGATCATTCTGACGCCGATGTCGCCATCGTCGGAGCCGGCCCGGTAGGTACCCTGCTTGCGATTCTGCTGGGCCAGAAAGGACACCGAGTAACACTCGTGGAGCGCTGGAAAGAGCGCTATGAGCGCCCCCGCGCCGTGACGTTCGACCATGAGATTGCCAGGATCCTCGCTAGCCTCGGCATTGACTCCGACAACGACTCGGCCATCGACTACCACGACGACTTTTACTACTGGCGTGATGCCAAGGGTGAAGATCTGCAGATCGTCGACTGGAAAAGCACCTCGGCATCGGGTTGGCGGGTTCGTTACTGGTTCTATCAACCGGACCTCGAAAAGCGCCTGCTGGATATCGCCGCTACCATTCCGAGTATTCAGTTGATCCGTGGCTGGGAAGCCCAAACGCTCAGCCAGGATGAGAATGGTATTTGTCTGGGTGGCCACATCGAAGGTTCAGAAGTGCCCACTCGAATTCGCGCCAAGTATGTTGTGGGCGCGGATGGCGCGAACAGTTTTGTGCGCAAGGAGCTGGACCTCAACTTTGTCGATTGTGGCTTCTTCTACGACTGGTTGATCCTCGACATGATCCCGCATCAGGAGCTCGCAATCGATCCTGTGCATTGGCAACTATGCGATCCGAAGCGGCCTACGACCATCGTGCCTGGCGGCCCCGGTCGCAAACGTTGGGAATTCATGGCCCTTCCCGGCGAATCTGCCGAAGAATTAGCGTCTCCTGAAAGTGCCTGGAAGCTGATGGCCCCTTGGGGAATCACGCCGGAGGTTGCAACGATCGAGCGCAGTGCCGTGTACCGCTTCCAGGCGTGCTATGCCGAATCCTGGCGCAACGGCCGCGGGCTGATTGCGGGTGACGCGGCGCACTTGATGCCCCCCTTTGCCGGAGAAGGCATGTGCGCGGGCCTGCGAGATGCAGTAGCCCTGAACTGGCGTCTGGATGCCATCCTCACCGGCAAGATGACGGATGAGGTGCTTGACAGTTACACCACCGAGCGTCGCGAACACGCCAAACACTACATCGAATTCTCCATGGAGCTCGGGCGCATCATCTGCATCACCGATCCGGCTGAGGCTGCAGAGCGTGACGTGCGCATGAAGGCAGAACTGGAAGCATCCGGGCGCGTTCCGGTACCCACCGACAAGGCAACCCTGGGCCCGGGAGCTTGGTGCCGCAATGCGGGTCATGCCGGCGAACTGTCGGTCCAAGGCATCGTCAGCAAAGGCGAGCAGCGTGGCCGCTTCGATGACATCGTCGGCCGCGGCTGGCTAGTCATCGGTTTCGGGGAGTCACCCCGCCAGGCGCTGAAAGCAAGTCAACTGGATGCTCTGGAGCAGCTGAACGCGCAGTTCGTCACGCTGGGCGCAATCGGCAGCCCCTGTGACGTGGAAGACGTTGACGGTACCTATGCTGCCTGGCTTGAAAGCATCAATGCGCGCTACCTGGTGATTCGCCCTGACTTTTATGTCGCAGCCAGCGCGTGGTCGGCCGATGCCCTGCAGCTCCAGCTGGATGAACTGCTGGAGCAGCTTTATCTGACGCCAGTCGACCAAGCCTTTCCATGCGCAGGCATTGCCACATCCGCCTGACGGAACCGACCAGGAGTATTTTCCGATGACCGATTTCACCTACACCAACAACCCCGCACGTGTCATTTTCGGTTCAGGCAGTTCTCAGCGAGTGGCTGAAGAACTCAAGGCCCTGGGCTGCCAACGTGCGTTAGTGCTTTCAACACCCTCGCAACGGGAGGACGCTGAACGGCTCAACGACACATTGGGAGGGCTGGGCGTCGGCGTATTTTCTAACGCGACAATGCACACGCCCTTCGAGGTGACCGAAGAAGCGCTGAGAACCTATGTTGAGCTGGGCGCGGACTGCGTTGTGGCCATAGGGGGCGGCTCCACCATTGGCTTGGGCAAGGCAATTGCGTATCGCAACGACGCGCCGCAAGTGGTGGTGCCGACTACCTATGCCGGCTCTGAAGTCACACCGATTCTCGGGCAGACGGAAAACGGCATAAAAACCACCGTGAGTTCTGCGTCGATCTTGCCCGAAGTCGTGATCTACGACCCAGAGCTGACGCTGGGGCTGCCCGTCTCCATGAGTGTTACCAGTGCCCTCAATGCCATGGCCCATGCGGTGGAAGCGCTCTATGCCCGCAATCGCAACCCCATCACCTCGCTGATGGCGGTGGAAGGAATTCGCGCGTTGAAGGAGGCCTTGCCGGGGGTGGTCCAGCAACCAGAGTCTATCGCCACTCGCAGTACGGCCCTATATGGCTCATGGCTGTGCGGCACAGTGCTGGGCACCGTCGGCATGGCCCTGCACCACAAGCTATGCCACACCCTGGGCGGCAGCTTTAATTTACCCCATGCCGAAACCCATGCCGTCATGCTGCCGCACACGGCTGCGTACAACCAGGTCGCTGCGGCTGACGCCTTGCGCCCCGTGGCCGAACTGTTCGGTGGGCAACTGGGAAGCGGACTCTACGACTTTGCCGCCGCGCTGGGTGCCCCGCTGGCATTGAAGGATCTGGGCCTGAATGAACGCGACCTGGACCATGTAGCGGACTTGGCCGTCAAGAACCCCTACTGGAATCCGCGACCGGTAGAACGCGACGCCATCCGCGCACTCTTGCAACGGGCCTGGTCCGGCTTACGACCGGAATGACCAGGAGCGGGCGACCGCAAGAGGACGCCCTCTACCCGCCAATCAGGGTCCCAAACACTATTCAGGTGGACAACATGATCGAATTTTTTACCGAAGAAAGCTCGGCGAAGAGCGTTAACGCACGCATGGGGGAAACCATCAACCCCCGCCTGCGCACCATAATGGCTTCGTTGATTGAGCACCTCCATGGCTTTATCAAGGACGTTGAGCTGACAGAACCCGAGTGGGAAGTGGCTATCGAATTCCTGACCAAGACGGGGCAAATTTGCTCTGAGCACCGTCAGGAGTTCATCTTGCTCAGCGACACCCTGGGTGTCTCTATGCTGGTGGACGCCATCAATTCCCGACGGCCTCAAGGCGCCACCGAAAATACGGTATTCGGGCCTTTCCACGTGGACGGCGCACCTATTCGTGACATGGGTGACACCATCTCCCTGGATGAAAAGGGCGAAAGCTGTCTGTATGAGGGGCGAGTCCTGGACTTGCAAGGCAACCCCATCGAGGGCGCCGTGCTGGATGTCTGGTCGGACAACATTGATGGCTACTACGACGTGCAGCAACCGGACCTGCAGCCAAAATGGAACAATCGTGGTCGATTTGTCACCGGAGCTGATGGACGCTACAGCTTCCGCGGCATCAAACCGGTGTCCTACCCCATTCCAGACGATGGCCCAGTGGGCCAGATGCTGGCGCAACTCGGGCGCCATCCGTGGCGACCGGCACATATGCATTTCATGCTCAATGCCGAGGGTTACCAGCGCATCGTGACGCACACGTTCGCCGCCGGTGATGAGTACTTGACCTCCGACACGGTGTTCGGTGTGAAGGCCTCACTGATCCAGACATTCGAGCAGAGTCAACATGGCACCACTCAGTGGAAAGCCGGGTTCGACTTTGTCCTGGTGCCTGGCTAACCACCAGAACTGCTTCCTTCTTCGCCTGGAAACCCCCGTGCCGGTTGAGTGCGGCGACTTGTTGCGCCGGCATCTCCTATTACAAGAACAATAACGGAACACACTATGAAAAACCCACGCAGCTATCGTGCAGATGCTTCTTATGAGTGGAAAGCTGTAACTCTATTGGCGCTTGGCTTCGGACTGGTGAGCATCGATCGCTTCATGATCATGCCGCTGTTCCCGGTCATGATGAAGGACCTGAATCTGAATTATCAGGACCTCGGCCTGATCACGGGAATCCTCGCGGTAACCTGGGGCATCTCGTCGCTGTTCATGGGCAAGTTGTCCGATCGCTTCGGCCACCGCGCGATCATCGTGCCCGCTGTCATCCTCTTTTCTCTGCTCGCCGGTTTCAGCGGACTGGCTACCGGCCTGCTCAGCCTGATGTTGATTCGCGCGGTGATCGGCGCAGCGGAGGGTGCCTACACCCCGGCGAGTATTGTGGCGACACTGGATGCTTCGAAACCGAGCCGTCATGGCTTGAATCTGGGAATCCAGCAGGCGGCAATGCCGCTCTTTGGCCTCGCACTGGCGCCGATTCTGGTGACTCAGCTACTGCACGTCGTAGCGTGGCATTGGGTCTTCGCCCTGGTGATGATCCCCGGGCTGATCGTCGGATTTCTGCTGCATAAGGTGTTACGAAACACTGATCCGACCGCTGCCGCTGAACACACGATCACGCATGATGCAACCAGCCACCGCTGGACTGATGTTTTCAAAAGTCGCAATGTGCCGCTGAACATCCTTGGCATGATGTGCTGGCTGACGGTCCTCGTGGTGCTGGGCGCATTCCTGCCCAACTACCTACTGGACTACATGGGGCTGAGCCTGGAGCAGATGGGCTATGTCCTTTCGGCCATCGGATTCGGTGGTGCCGCGGGAACCATCCTTCTGCCGTGCCTCTCCGACCGTATCGGTCGCAAGCCGGTCATGGTCTTGTCGGTCATCGGCGGAGTTGCCTCGCTCTATCTGCTGATCAACACCGGTGCCGACACTACCCGCTTGTTCATTTCCCTGTTTCTCACGGTCTTCTTCGACTTCGGACTCATTTGCCTGACCGTGGGCCCTTCCACCACCGAGTCAGTACCCGCACGGCTGATGTCGACCGCTTCTGGCTTCGTTGTTGGCATTGGTGAGATTTTCGGCGGCGGCATTGCCCCCAGCCTGGCGGGCTACGTCGCGCATAACCATGGCATCCAGTACACCTTGCTGTTGGCGATCGGAGCCATGGCCGCAGGGCTACTGATTACGCTTTCAATCAAGGAAACAGCGCCGGTGCGTATCGCATCGGTCCTCAAAACTACCTGATTGCATTACACATACAGAGATCGAGCACAGAAACCTCGCCTGCGGTAAGGGCAAGGTTTCCGGTCTTACTCATCGCCAAAAAACCATGACCGCCACCCCGATGCACTGACTAACCACCAAGGCTATTTGCCACGAAATCAGTGCCTCGAAACTTACCAAGGAATACTTCCATGCCCATTATTACTATCAATCTTCTTGAGGGCCGCACTGATGATCAGAAAGAGCAGCTGATCCATGAAGTAACTGAGGCCTGTCACAAGGCCATTGGTGCGCCTCGGGAATCAGTGAGGATCATCATCTCCGATATGCGCAAACAGCATTATGGGGTTGGCGGCGCCTCCAAGGCTAAGTCGGAAAGCCAATGATGGCAGTCAAGGACTGCTGTCTATTTACGCCGAAGAGTTTATGCATTAATACCCTTAATCAGTATTAAGTTCTGCCATAGCGGAAGTCACGATGAATCCTAATAAAAACGGGTAACCGGAATATCTGGTTGATATCTCCTTTGCTGGCAGCCTGTAATTCCCACTTTCTCACCGGAGAATATGGTTGATCAGCCTCCCTTCGCGGGTTAGTATCAGTCCATCTATAGGAGGACGACCTCCCCCACCTTGGGAAGTAATGACCAGGACGACCTGGCCCCCTCAAACATATAAAAAGGAAAAAAATGCCATTAGTTGTCTATATTTTAGGATTAGCTATTTTTGCTATAGGGACATCGGAGCTCATGGTAGCGGGGATGATGACCACCTTATCCGAGGCTTTTAATATTACGATTGGCGAAGTAGGCCATCTAATGTCTTATTTTGCCTTTGGGGTGATGGTTGGGGGGCCTATACTCACTTATATTTTCTTAAAGCTAAAGGTGCCTTATCGTCCTACTTTGTTAGCTTTGCTTGGGGCATATGTGGTGGTGCAAGGTTTTAGTGCTTTTATTAATGATCATTCGACATTAGTAGCCATTCGTGTGATTACAGGCGTGTTGTGTGCAGGTTGTTTAAGTTTGTCTTTGGCAACCAGTATGGCTTTAGTGGAATCTGAAAAACGTCCTCAGGCTGCTGCCATTGTGATTGGTGGCTTTATGATTTCTAATGTGTTTGGCGTTCCTTTAGCCACCATTATTAATGAGCAGTGGGGTTGGCGTATTAGCTTTGGTTTAGTGGCGATTTTGGTTTTGATTTGTTTTATAGCCTTAATACGTATGTTACCTGCTCCTGAAAACAAGGGCGAAGGGGTCAAGATGGCAGAGGAAATGGTGGCCTTTAAAACCCCTGCCTATTGGAAAGCGTGTTTAACCAGTTGTTTGATTTTAGGTGCTAGCTTTGCTGCCTTTAGTTATTTTGTGCCGATATTATCGAATGTGACGGGTTTTAGTATGCAAGTTATCCCTCTTATTTTGGTGTTATATGGCACAGCGAATGTGGTGGGCACCATGATTACCAGTCGTTTTGCTTATCGTCATAGTTTAGCCATTATGGTGACTGGGTTAAGCGTGCTGAGTGTGGCTTTAATTGGCATGGCGTTACTAGTCCATTTTAAGTGGTTTGCTATTTTCTTTATTGTGTTAATTGGTTTAGCCGGTTTACCTATGAATCCTGCCATGATGGCCCGTATTGTGAGCGTCTCTCATCCAGGCCCGATGGTAAATGCCGTCCATACCTCTGTGATTAATATTGGTTTAGGAGGCGGGTCTTATTTAGGGGGAATGGCGATTTCAGCGGGCTATAGCTATCGTTCAGCCTTGTGGATTGGCGCAGTTTTAGCGCTAGTCGGATTGTTGTCGGTGCTGCCCTATTTGCGTCGTGGTAAGCTAGGCTGGGGTTAATGGGTTAAATAAATAAAGGGTAACCGGAATATCTGGTTGATATCTCCTTTGCTGGCAGCCTGTAATTCCCACTTTCTCACCGGAGAATATGGTTGATCAGCCTCCCTTCGCGGGTTAGTATCAGTCCATCTATAGGAGGACGACCTCCCCCACCTTGGGAAGTAATGACCAGGACGACCTGGCCCCGTTATATTTCGGAGGGGTCAATGCCTTGGGTATATCTTCTCGTTGCCGGTGTCCTTGAGATTGTGTGGGCTTACACAATGAAGCAATCTCATGGCTTCAGTCGGCTCTTACCATCGATCATCACGATTTCTACAATGGTGGCCAGCTTCTGGCTGTTAGCAGTCGCCATGCGAACTATTCCACTCGGAACTGCCTACACAATCTGGACGGGAATAGGAGCTGTAGGCGCTTTTCTTGTCGGAATCGCATTTTTGGCTGAACCGGTTAATGCAGCGAGAATCATTGCTGCGATCCTCATTGTTTCAGGGTTGGTGTTAATGAAACTATCCAGCGCCTGACATCGAGGTTATTAATGATGGGTCTCGTTACTGGCCTTATTAACCTCTCAAATTATGAGGTCAGGGACTCCAAGTCGACAGACGACGAAATGCACTTCCAGGTGGACGCACCCGATCCCATCGCGTGCGAGAAATGTGGCGTGCAGGGTGAAATCGTGCGGTTCGGCAAGCGTGATGTTCCTTATCGTGATTTGCCCATCCACGGCAAGCGGGTCACCCTCTGGGTGGTTCGTCGCCGGTACACCTGCCGGGCCTGCAAGACCTCCTTCAGGCCCCAGCTACCGGAGATGGTGGACGGCTTCCGCATGACGCGGCGGCTGCATGAGTACGTGGAGAAAGAATCCTTCAACCACCCCTACACCTTCGTGGCGGCGCAGACTGGCCTGGACGAGAAGACGGTACGCGACATCTTCAGCGCTCGCGCCGAGTTCCTGGGGCGCTGGCACCGATTCGAGACGCCTCGCATTCTGGGTATAGACGAGCTGTACCTGAACAAGCGCTACCGCTGCATTCTGACCAACATCGAGGAGAGAACCCTGCTCGACCTGCTGACCACCCGCCGGCAGGACTTGGTGACCAACTACCTGATGAAGCTGAAAGACCGGCAGAAGGTCGAGATCGTCAGCATGGACATGTGGAACCCCTACCGTACGGCGGTCAAGACGGTGCTACCACAGGCCCGTATCGTGGTCGATAAATTCCATGTGGTGCGCATGGCCAATGATGCCTTGGAGAAGGTGCGCAAGGGCCTAAGAAAGGAGCTGAAACCCTCCCAGAGCCGAACCCTCAAGGGAGACCGGAAAATCCTGCTGAAACGCGCTCACGAAGTCTCAGACCGAGAGCGGCTGATCATGGAGACCTGGACAGGCGCATTCCCGCAACTGCTGGCCGCCTACGAGCACAAGGAGCACTTCTACGGCATCTGGGATGCCATCACGCGCTCCCAGGCAGAAGCCGCCCTGGACGAGTGGATAGCCACCGTCCCGAAAGGCCAGAAGGAAATCTGGAGCGATCTGGTCAGAGCGGTGGGCAACTGGCGCGAAGAGATCATGACCTACTTCGAGACGGATATGCCCGTCACCAATGCTTACACGGAATCCATCAACCGACTGGCCAAGGACAAGAACCGTGAAGGGCGTGGTTACTCCTTCGAGGTGATGCGGGCACGAATGCTCTACACCACGAAGCACAAGAAGAAGGCCTCAACTGCGAAGGTCTCTCCATTCTACAAGAAAACCATCTGTTACGGACTGTCGGATTTCGCAGAGGAACTCAATTACGGGGTCGATCTATCAACCATCTGAGGGTGGTATAAGGTTGGTGGGGTGAAGGAGCCCCATCAACCATTAAATCCGGATACCCATAAAAACAATATTGATACAATCAAAACATCACCACGACTCAGCATCCAGGGATGTTTATTCGGTGCAAGTCTGAGCCTGCTGGCAGCAGGACTTTCAGGCCACGTACAGGCCACTGAGAGCGGCGGGTCCAGCTATCCAATGGGTGCTGAAAACTACATGAGCGGAGCCATGCCGCCACCAGGGTTTTACGGCATTGTTTACGCCAGTCATTACGATGCAGATTCACTACGCGGCAACGATGGGCAAAAACTGCCGGTGGATTTTCGAGTGCGGGCCAGTTCAATTGATCCGCGTTTCATCTGGGTCACCGATCAACAGATATTGGGGGGGACCCTAGCGTTTCATACCATCATGCCATTGGTTGACCTCAAGGTTGACCTCAATGGCCAGTCGCAAAGGAAGCAAGGGTTGGGCGATATGACGTTCGGGGCAGCTCTGGGCTACCACCTGAGCGACAAGCTACACACCATCGTCGCCCTCGATATCATGGCTCCTACCGGTGAATACAACCGTCACGACCTGGCCAATATCGGTCGCAACTACTGGGATATCCAACCCGTCTTGGCATTGTCGTATATCGACCCCAAGGGTTTGAATGCCGATGCGAAAATAATGTATGACTTCAACCTGAAAAACCACGCTACCGATTACACGTCAGGCCAAGAGTTTCACGTGGACTATTCGATAGGTTGGGGGCTTGGCAATGGGTGGGTAGTGGGTGTGGGCGGCTACGTTTATCAGCAAACTACGGATGATCGGCAAAACGGTGAGCGTATCGAAGATAATAAGGGACGCGCGCTTGCTATTGGCCCATCGATCAAATATGCCAGCAGCAAAGGTTGGTTCCTGACGGCGAAATGGCAACAGGAATCCAACGTACGAAATCGTGCGGAAGGTGAAGCCTACTGGTTGAAACTAACAGTACCCTTTTAAAGGGACTGTTTTTTCGGATGTGACGACTAAAAAGTAGTGTCGTAGTTGAAGTAAATCCCCGTATCTATCGATGCGGGTTTATATCTCCAGGCTCTAGCCCCGGCGGGAGCATCCCGTAGGCCATCCCGAATTACCGCTGGGAGGGAAGGTCCACGTGCATAGATGAGGAATTCAATATGAAAACCGTTGCACAAACTCTCGCCGCCAAGGCACATGCAGAAATCCACTCAATCTCTCCTGACGCGACGGTGTTTGAGGCCATCAGTCGTATGGCGGAAAAGAATGTAGGGGCACTTATTGTCCAGGAGCTGGACCAACTCGTCGGTATTGTCAGTGAGCGCGACTATGCTCGCAGGTTGGTCCTCCTCGGCCGCGCATCGGTGGCGACATCGGTGAGCGCCATCATGAGCACTCCGGTCATTACGGTCACACCAAAAGAAACGACGCAACGCTGCATGCAGCTCATGACCCAAGGCCACATGCGCCATCTTCCCGTTGTAGAAGGTGACAAGCTCATTGGCGTCGTCTCCATTGGAGATTTGGTCAAAGACGTTATCTCTGAACAACACGACCTCATTGAGCAACTTCAGAAGTACATTCGCGGAGAGTGATCTGCTACCCGTTTTGAGTGCCACGCTGAACTTAGTAGTGTCCGTGTTCCGATCAGGGGAGACGATGCGACCGGCGGTGACCGAAGGCAAAGCGCCATGTTGTTAAGCCACGGCAACATTGCTTGGTCGAGGGAAGCCGGCCTGAGGCTTTGGCTGTCACCATTGCGACTAGCACCTGAGAGGAATTGACAGCTTAATGAATTAAAACAATGGCTTACATTGCTAATGTCAAAAATTTTCTTCATCTCTCGACATACCGAAAGACGTAAAATTAGGCTCTTGCTGCTGATCGGAAACCCTTAGCGTACGATTTTTTCCGAATTCTGTAGGTTCCCCATGCCCAATTAAGCTGGCTGGGGACAGTCATGAACGCTTTACCAATGCAGCTACGACACGAAGGAAAAACTCATATGTCAGGACAGAAATCAGAGGTGCTGAGTGAGTGCCCGGAGTGCGGCGCTCAGGTCAGCATGACCGGTTATGACCATCCGCCGTGCGGCTACGAACGCGTGCAACCGGGTTACGTTTTCGCCTGCACGGGATGCAAGGTTCGTCTTGATGCTTGGAGTTACCCACGACCCGTTACCGTAGAGAAGGCCATCAAAAGTTGGAATCATCACTCCGCGATCTGGCCTGGCGACAAAGCGCGTGAGCGCCGCAAAGCGAAAAAGCTGGCAGGCATCGCGACCACTTCTCAAAGTTGATTACACAAACTCAGCCAGCAACCCGCGCATCCCAGCCAAAAAGCGGCTACCGCGCCATTGGCTTGCTGGCTGGTGCCATCCAGGGCGACAAGTCACCCCGTCTATCACCAGCTCCTGGTTCAAAGCAAACCCGCTGGCCACCAACAAAAAAACCGCCTCTTGTTATTCCCCCCTCCGGGGAATACATAGTTAGGGGTTTTTCAGGCTGTTACTCCCCAGCCTCCAAACGCTTCCCTACTGTAGGGAAGCGTCTAAGCGTAGCATCTTGGACATTGATCCCACGGAGCCACATGGGAGCCTGCAGCAGCTGGCGATCGACTATGAAACGTTCTACACAGACAAGGCAAACGGCGGGTACTCGTGGCCAACATGGATAAGAGCGGCGCGCTCATTGCCAGCCAAGCCACCCTGGCCAAGCTGATGGAAACATCCACAGCCACGACAAAGCGCGCTTTGTCGGTGCTGATAGAACAGGCTTGGATTCAGACGATCCGGCTCGGCAGTGATCGAGGCGGTGCACTGGCTTACGTGGTGAACAGCAGGATCGCTTGGGCTGACAGCCGCGAAAACATTCGCTTTGCGCGGTTCAATGCCCGAGTGCTTGTATCGTCGGAAGACCAAAGCGACCTTGGCACCGGCAAGCTGTTGAAGGCGCCTGTCATGGCACCCGGAGATATTCAGTTGCCAGCTGGTGACGGCAAGAGGCCGCCAGTTCAAGAATCACTGGAAGGCATGCTGCCTGATTTGCCGTCGATCACTGATGATTCTGAAGCCTGAAAACGACGAAACCCGCAGCACGGCAATGCTTGCGGGTTTCTAGGTTTCTGCGAAGGAGCAAAAGACCGTCCCGACATTTTACCCTCCCTCCAGGGTTTTGCCCACCACTCGTACCCCGGCTTTCTACGTACGATACAGACAAAACGCCGATAACCCGGGCCAGCCCGGGCGATGCAACCGCCCGCGGCCTGGATCTGCGCACGACTCAGGAAATCACCCTGCAGTTACCCACCGCCCGGGTAAGAAGCCTCCCGCCCCGTGGATAACTGCATCGCTCGCTCTGGCCTCTGACGGGCCCCGCTCGCTGGGAGATTTTTGTGTGCGCTGGCCGTTGCATCGGCATGCCTTCGGCGACCAAGAGGGTGCCCCCCTTGGATCCGCAGTCCAGGGCAAAACCTCCACTCTGCGTTCACCCAAGTGGTTCATCATTATCGTTCAGTAGCGGAACGCCCCAATGGCCTACGCCAGTGCTTCCCAGCATTCTAATGAATAAATAAGACCTGAATTTGTAGACACTTGAGTCTATTTTCCAAACCCCACAGGCCGCACTGCCCGTGCTGCAGGCCGATGGAAGCGTGCAGTGCCCCGAGCAATTTCTCGAAAGGAGCTAGTTAGAGCCACAAACTCCTGTCGTCCAAGAGCGTCGGTCAATACCAAATCGAGTGACCCCACCAAGAAGAGAAGATGGATTAATGTCCACCAGGACTTCCAGTCCCTTCCCTTAGAACATAACATCACGTCACGTTACAGATCCGAGCCAGATGCCTATGCCGATGAAAACTAGCAATCGCGTTGTGATCGAGGTTGATCCTGCTCAAAAGCTGAAGATCTATGCCGCACTTAAGGCGCGTGGGCTGACCATGCGCGAGTGGTTTCTGCAGCAGGTGAGCCAGGAGCTTTCCATTCCGCAGCCCACCAAACCCTCCAGTCAGTCGAGCAACGATTAAGTAATTCTCAGGGAGTCGAGCAGATGCTCAAGACAGTCAAGCAGGCATGCACATTTAACCCCATCATTCGCGACTACCGGATGAGCGAGGGGATCGAGAACCTTTCTGCCCTTATCTCCGATGAGGGCGATGGCCGCGAGTTCTTTGCACGAAACTACATCACCTCGGGCATGGAACAGCTGTTCCGCGAGGGCATGTTGCGGCTGGATGGCAAATCAGACCAGGCGGTTTTCGAGCTGACCCAGGCAATGGGTGGTGGTAAGACCCACATGATGATTGCCCTCGGCCTGCTGGCTAAGCACCCGCATCTGCGCAGTGAGGTGCTGTCACCCGATCTTGCTAAGCGGATCGATGTTGGTGAGGTGCGAATAGCGGCATTCAATGGTCGTAATACCCCTGAGAATTACATCTGGGGTGAGATCGCCACCCAACTTGGCGAAGAAGAGGCCGTCAAGCCCTACTGGGTCAATGGCCCTCGTGCGGTCGATCAGGCTGGCTGGAAGAAAATCATCGGAGACAAGCCGACGCTGATCATGCTTGATGAGCTGCCGCCTTACCTAGAAATCGCCAGCACCACTGTCATCGGTGGCGGTACGCTGGCTACTGTAAGCACCTACACGCTCAGCTGCCTGATGAGCGCTGCCTTGGAGCTACCACGTTGCTGCATTGTGATTGCCAACCTATCCGGCAGCTATGTGGCTCAGACCAAGGCAATTGCCGAAGCAATCTCTAACCTCCAGCAAGAAGCCAGTCGCCAGGCCAGCACCATCACCCCCGTCCAACTGGCTGGTAACGAGATCTACGAGATCCTGAAGAAGCGGCTGATTCTGGAGCTGCCCGACGAGTCCGTCATTAATGATGTAGCCGAGGAATATGCTCAGCGTATCAAGGCAGCAGCTGATGGTGGATACATTGTGGCGACAAGCCTGGAACAGGTCGCCCAGCAGGTAAGGGAAACCTACCCGTTCCACCCCTCCTTCAAGCATCTGGTTGCCTTGTTCAAGGAGAACGAGGGCTTTCGACAGACACGAGGCCTGATGCAGTTCGCTGCGCGCCTGCTCAAGAGCGTCGATGACCGCGAGACCGATGATGTCTTCCTGGCTGGGGCTCAGCACCTGCGTCTGAATGACGATGCAGTGCGTGAGGAGGTCGGACGCATTGCCAACTCGCTCCGCCCGGCCATGGCCCACGATATTGCCGACGATGGTCAGTCCATCGCTGAAGAAATCGATGCCAACCTAGGCAGCGATGCCGCTCAGCAGGTCGGTGCCCTGTTGCTAGCGTCCTCATTCTCTCGGGCGGTCGGCGGTCGAATCGGCCTGACCGAGGCAGAGATCATCGAGTTCTTGGCAGCCCCTAACCGTAAGTCAGATGAGTTCAAGACCGCTCTGGAGAAACTGCGTGAGCAGGCGTGGTATCTGCATCGCGAAGAGGAGCGTTTCTTTATTAAAGAAACAGAAAACCTCTCTCGCCAGATTGAACGAAATGCTCGCGACATCCCTCAGCCGAAGATCGATCAGGCACTGATCAACAAGCTCACAGCTGTGTTGCAGCCGGTTAGCAAGGCTGCCTACCAAGATGTCCAGGTGCTGCCGCGACTGAACGATCTAAAGCTGAGTGGGCCTCGTGTTCTGATTGTGGTGCGCCCGGACGGCAAGCTGCCGCCGAGCGAGCTGGTCAATTTCTTCGAGTACCAGCAAGAAAAGAACAATTTCATGGTGCTGTCTGGTCAGGACAGCTATCTCGCCGATATCGTCGAAGATCGTCTGCGCGATCTGTATGCAATTGAGTCCATCTGCAAGCGCTTGAAGGACGGTGACAGCCTCTTCGAGGAGGCACGTGATCGCCAGGAAGATGCCCAGCAGCGCTTCAACAAAGCACTTTCCGGCACCTACAATCGGATCTACTTCCCAGCCATCGACGAGATGACCGGCAATGCCCAACTCATGCAAGCCACAATCGATAATGGCCTGAACATGGGACAAGGCACTAACTCTGCCGAACATCAAATTGAGCAGCTTCTCGCCAGCCCCCGCGCCAATTACAAACTGATCCTCAATTTGTTGGAAGAACCGGGCACCTACTGGGCGATGGCGGAAGAGGATCTTTGGCCGGCGAACGACCGCAGAACGCCATGGAAAGACGTGCTGATGCGCGCCAAGAGCAATCCGATCTGGGCCTGGATGCCCGGTGCCGGTGGCATGGATACCCTCAAGACAGAAGCCCTGAAGCAAGGCCGCTGGCGACAAGGGACTGACGGCTATATCGAGAAAGGGCCGTTCGCGGCAGAAAAAACTGCAGTGAACGTGACCGTGCATGCCTCGAACGAAGCGACAGGCGAAACCACCCTGGCCCTGATTCCCCGCAATGCGGGCCAGAGCCCAGTGGTTTATTACGCGCAGACCGCCAAGGTCAGCACCAACGACCCTAAGATCGAAGACCTGGATAACTTCACGACCGACGCAGCAACCTTGTACTTCCTCGCCGTGGACAGCGAAGGCAAACATGAAACTGGCGAGCCTCAACGCTGGGTGGCGGAGCTTCGCGTACGCCATCAGGTCCAGGCCATTGCCGACAAGCGCATGGTCACCATCACCTGCGTGCCTGCGGCCGATATGCGTTACACCCTGGACGGCTCCAACCCGAAGGATGGGGAACTGTATGGAGCCCCCTTCGAGGTCGGCTCACAAGCAGCGCGTTTGATGGTCTATGCCTGCGCGGGCGAGGCTACTCGTACTGCCGACTTCCAGATCCCAGCCGCCAACGACAAACAGGTTCAGATCGATGACGCCAAGCCGGCAAAGTTGGCTGAGAACAAGAAGGTGTCGCTCGACAGCACCGAAAGGGTGTTCGGCGTACTCAATTCCTTCAAAAGCTCGCCGGCCACCTTCAAAGGGGTGCGTATCCAAATTGGTGAAGGTGAGAACACCGTTAGCATCAACTTTGTTGAGCGCGAGGTTACGGCTTCAGTGATCGAGGCAGCCATCAATGGGCTGCGCAAGGCCCTGGGGAATGAGCAAGAAACCGTTACCGTTCAGATTCGAAGCGGAGCAGCCTTTGAGAACGGCTTCGCTGCCAAGGAGTTCGCCAAACTCAGTGGTGTTGAGCTGCGTCCTGGCGATGTGATCCAGGAAGAATGACCATGGCCAACGCATTACGTAAAGAGGAGTCAGGCATGGCTCGTTCCCCCAGTAAAACTGTAAGTGGAGCCAAAAAAACCAAGGCACCTGAGCGCCCGACCATCGGTTTTGGTGTGCCTGCCACCACAGACCCTCATCATTTCATGGTGGAGGTGCCCAAGAGCTCGACTGGCGCAGTTCGCATCATCGAAAGCCTCGGACTGCAGGCTCAGGATCAGCAAACCAGCATCATCGAGCGCGTTGTGATTGAGCGCTCGCGCTGGACGGCGATCCGCAGTGAGGTTCAGCGGGCATTCAATGTACGCCTGAAGGAGCACAACCTGCGTGTTAGCGCCTGGAAAGTGGGTGATAACCCTGTGGATCGTCTGCTTGGCAAAGAGCTCTGCGTATTGGCCTGGGCGGTTGAAGACATGAACCCTGAGAAGATTCCAGTTGCAGTACGCAATTGGCTGGCCTTACGCCCCGAAGAACGCTGGTGGCTGTTCGGCATGACCGCTATGAGTACAGGCGGCGTACATGACGGCAACAAGGGTTGGCGACTGGCTCTCCGGCACGCACTGGGCGACGTAGCGCAGACAGAACTATTCAAGCCGCAGGCTGTGAAATCCCGCAAACCAGATACTGAGCGTCCAACATTGGGCCTGTTCGATTAAGGAAGACCGAAATGACCGCAATGACCGCAATGACACCCGTACAGGTGCCTTTCTCTCTTAAGGATGCGCCGGCTCTCATCGAAACAGTATTCCCAGCACAAAAGGTGTCATTTGAGGCGCAGCGGGAGCGTAAGGCCGGCGCTGGTCAAACCCTGACGGCACTGGGCTCTTATTGGAAGGGGCGTAAGCCGTTGATTTTGGTACGTGCCATCATCCTCGGCAGCCTACTGCCGGCAACCGAAGATGCGGAGCAGGATCTTGAGCTTTTCGAGGCACTGATGGCATTTGACAACCGGGGCCTTGGCCGCAGGGCGGTCGACCAGGCGGCGCTCAAGCCGGCTGACATTGCCAAGATGATTACCCTGAAGACCCCCTGGAACTACTTCGACTTCAAAATCCCTGAAGGCAGCCACCTGCGAGAGCAGGATGTGGCTATCTGGTGGTTTCCGGTGGATGTCGCGGAGAAGGGGATCAGAATAAGCTGGAAGCGCAGTATTAGCGACGAGGCCAAATCTGAGATCTATGCTCAGGCGCTCGACACTCTGCCGACCTACGAGGAGCGCTCGCTGTTGTGTAAGCGTCCTGAAGAGGTTAACCAACAGTTCCTGCTGGCCCCCGTCTGGGCCTTAGTAAACGAGCGCCTTGGACAGTTTGGGATAAATGCTTACTCGATAGAGCAGCTAATTGAGCAGCTGGGTATTTTACGCTTCGGACACTGCCCCAGGGTTGCTGACACATTTTCTGGAGGCGGATCAATACCGTTTGAGGCGGCCAGAATGGGATGTGAAGTTTTCGCATCCGATTTAAATCCAATTGCCTGTATGTTGACGTGGGGAGCGATCAACATCATAGGGGCCTCCCCAGAGGTACGCCGTGAGATTGAATTTGCCCAGCGTGAAGTTGCTGAAGAAGTAGATCAAGAGATTTCTTCTCTGGGCATCGAGCATGACGAGGATGGGAATCGGGCAAAAGTTTACCTGTACTGCATGGAAGTTCGCTGCCCTGAAACTGGCTGGATGATTCCTCTAGCGCCCAACTGGGTCATTTCAATGCAGCGCAATGTTATAGCCAAACTAGTTCCGAATCACGAAGAAAAAATATTTGATATAGAAATTTTATCGGGCGTCAGCCAAGATGAGATGAACAAAGCTGCACAAGGAACAGTTCAAGGTGGCTTTGTAGTCTACGAAGTAGATGGAAAGACATACAGGAGCTCTATCAAGAGCCTGCGAGGCGATTATCGTGATGAGTCTGGCGCGACAGTAAATCGTTTGAGGCCGTGGACTGTTTCCGACTTCAAGCCTCGAATTGATGATATTTTTCAAGAAAGACTTTATTGCATACAGTGGATAACAAATAGTTCAGTCAACAAACCCAGAAAGGAGACCTATTTCTCCAGTGTTAGCCTGCAAGATCTCGAACGAGAGAAGATGGTTGAAGAGATCGTAAGTAAAGACTTGAGTGACTGGCAAGTGCATGGCTTTGTGCCAGACATGGAAATTGAACCAGGATACAATACGGACCAGCCCATTCGCGAGCGCGGATGGAAGTATTGGCATCACATGTTCAACCCAAGGCAATTGTTAATTTTCTCGCTTTACAAGAGCAAATTAAATGCATTGCCTGATGGCGAGATCAAAGCCGCACTGGTAGCAGTCCAATCAAAATCTATTGAATGGAATACACGACTGTGTCGATGGGCTACTTCAACAAGACATGAAAATCAGGTCAATACTTTCTCAAACCAAGCACTAAACACGCTCTACAATTTTGCTGTTAGAGCGATCTCCAATCTTGAGAACCACTCTATAGTAGAGTTTGGGGATGGGGGGCACGTCACATCCCTAAAGACCAATATCTCGTCATGCCCCGCAAATGAAATATCATTTCCATCTGACATATTCATAACAGACCCGCCATACGCTGATGCAGTCAACTACCACGAGATAACGGAATTCTTCATCGCATGGCTAAGAAAAAATCCTCCCGCTCCATTTAATGAGTGGACATGGGACTCACGGCGCGCACTTGCCATCAAAGGCGATGGCGATGCATTTCGAAGAGGAATGATAGAAGCTTATTCCGCCACGACTCAGAACATGCCTGATAATGGCATGCAATGCGTAATGTTTACCCATCAAAGCACCGAGGTTTGGTCTGACATGGTGGGTATATTCTGGGCAGCAGGTTTACAAGTAATAGCTGCTTGGTACATTGCTACCGAGACTACCTCTGAGCAAAAAAAAGGAGGTTATGTCCAAGGCACGGTAATTCTAATGCTGCGCAAGCGATCTGCTGGCGAAAAGGTCGGCTTCAAACAACGCATTCTACCGATAGTACGCAAGGAAGTTGCGGCGCAAATCGAGCAGATGATGCACCTCAACGATGAAACAAGGGCTAGGATGGGTGAGCCAGTATTCAACGATGCTGACCTGCAGATGGCCGGTTATGCTGCTGCCCTAAAAGTGCTTACCGCCTACACCAAGATAGGCGAGACCGATGTCACCACGTTCGCCTTGCGGCCCCGCGTC
The DNA here is from genome assembly GCF_034314165.1 of Pseudomonas sp. Bout1. Lineage (GTDB taxonomy): Bacteria > Pseudomonadota > Gammaproteobacteria > Pseudomonadales > Pseudomonadaceae > Aquipseudomonas. The sequence goes on from NZ_JAVIWK010000003.1 coordinate 42,016, forward strand.
AAAGGCGAGATTACTGTGGTGGATGAAATCGTCCAGCAAGCCTCCGAGGCAGCCAACGGCCTGTTGGTACCTGAAGGGGTAGGTCTGGATACCTGGCAAGCCATTGATGGCGTTCAGCGCTTCTACTTGCGCATGCTGGATATGGAGTCGGCCGGTGCCTCAAAGCTGGATAACTACCAGAACTTTGCCAAGGCCTTCCGTGTGGATGACTACACAAAAGTCATGGCTAGCATGACGGCCAATGGCTCGCGGCTGAAGCAAGTTGATGAGTTCGGCTCCCGTGAGCTGACCGATAGCACGGAAATTGGCCCAACTTGGCTGGGCCATCTGATCATCGCTATTCAGCAGCTGCTAACTGATGTCGAACCGCAATCTGTGGTCAAAACACTGATGGAGGATCTGCCTGACTACCTCGAAGTCCGTCCAAAGCTGATCGATCTGGTCCGCTTCTTGGAGAATAAGTCCCGCAATGAAGCTGTGCGTTCCGCTGCAGAGGTTCTTGTTTCACGGATGCAAACGCAGCGACTGGACTCCTGAGAGGTTAAGGCATGACGATCACCCGCTTGTCCTCGCGCATCCATGCGCTGGATCAGAGCTTTCTTGTCGAGCACCTCAAAGGCGCTCGACGCTATCGGCGAATCGCCGGCTACTTCACCAGTTCGCTGTTTGAGGTCGCCGGAGAGCTGATCGATCAGATTCCCGAGGTGCAGATTGTTTGCAATGCGGACATTCAGGCAGAGGACCTGCGGGTGGCTCAGGTGTGTGAGGCCAAGCTGCTGGGCAAGCTGAACGAACGCTCGGTTGAGATTGAATCGCTGTTGAATCGCGAACGCTACCAGCAGCTGGCCTCTTTTCTGGAGAAGCGTGGCCAAGTTATCCGGGTTGCGCCTGATAGCGCCTGTGGCTTCGTGCATGGTAAGGCAGGGGTGATCGATCTGGCCGATGGCCGCAAGCTAGGCTTCATTGGCTCAATGAACGAGACCAGCAGTGGTTGGCAGAGCCACTACGAAATCCTCTGGTCCGATGACTCTCCGGAAGGGGTAGCCTGGATCGAAGCTGAGTTTGAGTATCTATGGAATGCTGCCAAGCCCCTGCCGGATGCGGTTTGCCGGGAAATTACTCGGCGCAGCCACCGCCATGAGGTATCCATCGAAGAGGTGGAAGAACCTGAGCAAATTGCCCCTGCTGCCCTAATCGAGTCGCCGCTGTATCGCGAAGGGTTCTCTTTGCAACCCTGGCAACAGGGATTCGTCACAGAGTGCCTGAAGCATTACCAAGAATATGGCGTTGTCCGCTTGCTGTTAGCAGATGAGGTCGGCTTAGGAAAAACACTTTCCATGGGCACGGCTGCACTTGCGTTAAGCCTGCTGGCCGAGCAGAAAGGGCGCAGTAAGCCCGTCATCATCTTTGCACCGGCAACGCTCTGTGAGCAGTGGCAGACCGAGATGATGGACAAGTTGGGTATCCCCTGTGCGCGATGGCAGACGCAGCAGAAAGCCTGGCTCGATGAGCAAGGGCGAGCGATATCTGCCGAGGGCGCTGGCCATGTTGCAAACTGTCCACTGAGAATCGGCATCATCTCAACTGGCCTGATGCTGCGTGACTCGCTAGAGAAGGCGCACCTACTCGGGCTCCGTGGCGGCTTTGGGCTGGTAATACTCGATGAGGCTCACAAGGCACGCACTCGGCAGGGAATGGGCAAGGACGCGGGTACACCGAATGAGTTGCTGGCGTTCATCCGTGACATTTCTGCCCGCTCTGATCATGTTCTCCTAGGGACGGCAACGCCAATCCAGACTCGTAGGGAAGACCTGTGGGACTTGGTTCGGATTCTGCACCAGGGCAAAGGTAACTTCGTTCTGGGCGGAGATTTTTCAGAATGGCACAGGCCCAAGGACATTATCCCGATCCTCTCTGGGGAAGAGGACGTGACGGATGCAGGTTATGCTTGGCGGTTGCTTCGTGCCCCATTGCCTACCGTTAACTCAACTCAAGACAGCCAAGCTCGGCGGCTTTACAGCTTGATTCGCCAGGATCTTGGGCTACCGCAGAGCGAGTGGCTTGGCGGCTCATACTCCGAGCTGGGTGAGGATGCCCGTGAGGTTATGGAGGATGCACTGGAGCGCCGTGTCGCTGGGGCTAGCTTCTTCCAACGCGAGAATCCATTTGTGCGCCATGTGGTGCTGCGCAAACGTACCACGCTTGAAAATGAGGGGCTTCTCAAGGCCATTGGGGTGGACGTCCATCCTGATGTCGGATTGGTAAAGGATGTCCACCGCTTCCATGCCCTATTTGAGGGGTTGGCTCTGCGTTCCAGTGAGGACTTCCGCGAGGCTTACAACCAGGCTCGTGGCTTCGGTAAGGCTTTGGCCAGCAGCGGACGTGGAAGCGGCTTCATGAAAAACCTGATGGAGCAGCGCATATGCAGCAGTATCGTCGCAGGGATCAACACCGCCACCAAATTGCTGGGCGGCGAGACGATCACTGAAGAAAGCGATGAGGGTGAGGTTTCGGTGCAAGTACAAAGCACCGATGAGCAGCTGGCCCTGGAGCGGCTGCTAGATCGCCTGAAGCTGGTCAAGGAAGATCCAAAACTTAAGGCAATCCTGCACTACCTGGAGAACGAGGGCTGGCGTGAGCTTGGCTGCATCATTTTCAGCCAATACTACGACACCGCCCGCTGGGTGGCTGAATCGCTCGCTGCACGCTACCCCGATGAGGCGGTAGGTCTTTATGCAGGGGCTGGTCGCAGCCGGCTCTATCGACAAGGTGACAGCGTGGCCATCGAGCGTGAAACCCTCAAGCGCATGGTCGCGGATCGCAAGCTTCGCCTTATGGTCGCCACCGATGCAGCCTGTGAGGGACTCAACCTGCAGACGCTGGGCGCGCTAATCAACGTTGACCTTCCATGGAACCCGACCAAACTCGAACAACGCATCGGCCGCATCAAGCGTTTCGGTCAGACACGCGACAAAGTGGACATGCTCAACCTCGTGAACGAGCAGACGGTGGACGAAAAAGTCTACGACCGCCTTTCCGAGCGTATGAAGGACCGCTTCGATCTGTTCGGTTCGTTGCCGGATACCATCAAGGACGAATGGATTGACGACATTGAGCATCTCGGGGAGCTGATGGATCAGTACATCAATGCCCAGAAGCAGGAAACTGGCTTCGATCTGCGCTACAACGCAACCATGCGACCAACCGATAACGACTGGCGCAACTGCGCGCAAGTCTTGTCACGCCGAGATTTCGAGACACTGATGAGGAAGGGATGGTAATCGCCGATTATTGTCAGCAGCCGTTGAGGTTTTGGCGGTGAAAAACTAGATCTAAGCATGCCATGCCGCCACGATTCGGCGCTAATCCAGCTCAAGCTTTACAGCCAATATGAGTTCTTTCAAAGCGTCCACAGATTCAACCGTGAAAGGAGTCCTCAGATTTGAGGACTCCTTCTGGCAAATCAACACTACCCTTTGCTCTGGAATGCTTGTACATCAAGCCACTCGTTCGGGTTCACCAATGCTTTTCAATAGGGCATTATATTGGACAGCATCAGAAGCATATATTTTATCCAAGACGTAGTTCGCTACTTTAGCAATCTCTGGAATTTCTACTGGCTTAAAGCTTCTGTCTGGAACAGCTTCCAAGTGAGAGAACTCATTGTTAAGGCGATTGACAAGAGCAATGGCCGTGTCTTCCTCCTCTCCAAAGAACTTTTTTATCCGTTCAAAAGTGTCGCTCCTGTCGTCATGATAGGGGTACTTGAAGAAAAGAAAAGCCTCAAGGAACTTTCGCAAATTGTTGCCGAAGCCAAAGAACGGTTCGTGGCTCATTTGTGCGGCAGCCTGATCTTTGCACTTATAGATCTGATGAAACAGATAGTGAAATTCAGTGATGTAGTCTTTGAGATAAGACGGCATGAGCAGGATGTTGCTTGCTGCCCCGTTGCGCTCAATCATGAAATGCTCGTGGTCGTAAACGCTCTTGGTCTTACCTTCGCCCGCAGGTATTTTCTTGTTTGGAATGGACAGACGCTTGAGATATTTCAGAAAGTCCAAATTGTGTGTTGAAATGAAAAGCTGCTTGTAGCGGTAACCGTTTGAACCATCAGTTTTTTTTATTGGCTTAGCGATCAAGCTTTCAATTAAGCTGAACATAAAAAATATATGGTTGCTGTCCAAGCTTGAAATTGGGTCGTCAATGTAGATTATCAGTTCTTTACCCTTGCTCTCTGGATCGTCTAATTTAGCAATGAAGTAGCAGAAGGCAATCAAACTGCATTCGCCTTCGCTTAGGTTGTACGCGGCCTTGCCGTCTCGTGTGATCTCGAACTTGACAGTTGCCTTGTCAGCACTGTCACGAGGCTCAAGCTTGAGGCCGTCATGACCGAAGAAGTTGTTGAGCAGGGAGTTGACTCGCTCGGCCCCTTTGCGCTCATCCTTCTGCTTGGCTCTTAAGGTTTGAACTTCTGCCTCGGCGTCACGAATTTCCTTTTCTGCGTCCGTATATGCCGTGCCTGCGGTATCGGCGCTGGTCTTGAGGGTCGCTATGCGGGCAAATTCCGTGTCATAGGTAATCGCGTCCGCAAACGCAAACACGTCAGCCAACCGAAGCGCATCTCTGGCGGCAGTCTTGTCTTTTTCCAGAGTCTTTGTCTTGCCATTGTTTGTGGCAATCAAAGTATTGATGGCGTCCACATGCTTCTGGATTTCTTTGGGGTCGTGCAGTGACGGCAGCAGTGCCACGGAGTGGAACAGATTGCTTTTTCGTGTTTCCAGCAACTTCTTGAGCGCTTCCATGTCTTTCTTGTAGACGCCCAATGCCTCGGCAAGCGCCTTGCTGCTCGTGTCAAAGTCAGAACGTTCCTCCGTGTAGAACTGATCGCTTCTCAACGAGACGAAGCCAGCGACGGCCGCAATCTCGCCATTGACTGAGGTGATGGCATTGTCCAAAGCGGTTTCAAGATCACCGGATTCCTTGCTGAAGTGCTCGTCCAGCCTCTGCCAAATGTCATGAGGCAAGCTCTGCCGGCAGAAGGCACAGACTTCGCGTTTATCACGGTGGTGGGCGATACCTTGCTTGACCCACAGTTGCAATACGCTGTCGTTGAGTAGTTCTTGAATGGGCTTGGTCGGCGTGATCACTTTGGACAGAATTGGCTCGGCTTGGCTTTTCAAGGAATCAAACTGGAGGGCAATGGCAAGCGTGTCTGTTATGTCAGGCAAAGCTTCTTGCTTGAGCAGTGCAAGCTTGCCAGCCTGCTCCTGAAGCGTCAGCGGGACGAATTCAGCCTTCGTAGTGGCGGCAATGTCGCGTCTGATGTGGTCGATGTTGTACACGGGAACGCCGTACTGGAGGTTCTTCTTGATCTTGTCAGCGGCATGCGAACGCAGCTTGCCTTCCAGTGCAGTGAAAGCGGTACTGTGGTCGGTCTTGGTGCGGTCTCGCTCTTTTCTCGTGGCCTCAAGGTCAAAGCGAAGGCCAGCCTTGGCCTCAACGCTTCCCAGCTTAGCCTCGATGGCAGCAATGGCGTCGTCAATCTCCTTGTTCTGCTCACCGACTATGGCGAAGGTCTTGATCTCGCCGCCATCCTGATTGACCAAGAAGCTGAGGTTATCAGTCACAAAGTCGCGGTTGTAGACCCTCACGTCATAGTTGTGAGTCAGTAGGCCCGAGCAGGTGACTGCGCCCTTGTCGCCCGTAACGGTGAAGGACGAGCCAGCGTAGTTCAAGGGGAGTCTATGCGTCTCCAGTGCACGAAAGACACGAGAAAGGGTCGTCTTGCCCGAGTAGTTGCGCCCGTAGAGGATATTCAGACGCTGGAAGGTCTTAACGTTTTTTCCGCTGTCCCTAACGGCTTTCTTCCACTCTAGCCCGGAAAAGCTGCCGAAGCTTGCGATGTCTATCTGATTGATCATTGATCCATTCCTACCCTGGTGGACTTTCGGGTGCGTGCAACAGATTGTTATTTCAGTCTACAAGGAGCGCTCTATAGCAGACTGTGCAAGTGGCCGCTTCTGGCCGATTGTTGCCTCTCACCACAGGCTGCTTGGGGTCGATTTCTGCATTTCCTGACGCTCCAGCGTCGGCCTCAACCTGACAGGCGAAGCGCTTAGCGATTTTTTCCGTTTTCTCTATCGTCCCCTACCAGAAATAACTAGGAAATGCCGCTCCACTCACGCCCGCCTAGTGCGGGATTTTTAGTCGCAGTTATTTGCAATATTTCGCATTTATTTCGACAGCCGACACTTCGGGCTTCAATCCTCACGCCTTCGCCCGTTCCGGGCTGCGCGCTCCGCTTACCTCCGGCCTTCGGCCTGCGCGCCGTCCTGCAGGACGGCTTGCCCGACCTTCCACGTTCACCAGTGGCTCATCATCATCGTTCGGTAGCGGATCGCGAGAGCGGCGGCGTCAAGCAAATCGCCGCTTTTCTCGCACGCGAGAATCAAGGGTGTGCGTGTTGCCGGGTTGTCAGATCGAGGCCGACAGCGCGCATGACGGCGAGCATGGTTTTTAGGGTTGGATTGCCCTTGTCACTGAACGAGCGGTAAAGCTGCTCACGGGATAACCCGGATTCTTTGGCCAGCTCTGTCATGCCTTTAGCTCGGGCAACAACACCTAGCGCTTTGGCAATGTAGCCAGCGTCGCCGGTTTCAAAAGCATCGCTCATAAAAATGGCAATGCTTTCAGGATCGGTCAGCGCTGCCGCTGGATCATATTCATAGATTGGCTCTTTCATTCGTCCTCACTCCACTGACTGGCAAGCATCTTGGCGGTTTCTATATCGCGTGCCTGGCTGCTTTTGTCGCCGCCGCACAACAACAGCACAAGCTCATTGCCGCGTTGCTGAAAATAGACCCGGTAGCCGGGGCCGTAGTGAATGCGTAACTCGCTAACGCCCTGACCGACCGGCTCAACGTCACCCAAAAGGCCGTTGGCTACCCGGAAGACCCGCGCCGCAATGATCGCCTTTGCGCGGTGATCCTTGAGCTTGCGTTCCCACGTCATGAACGTGGCGGTTTGGTTGATCGTTTTCATTGGTCAATTGTAGTTTATAAATCACGAAAAGGCAAGCATTATATGTACAATTATATTTTACAAATAGTTTACAAAATGCGCAAGGTTTGAGATACTAACCCCGTCGAAGCAATCACGCCTCGAAACCCGGACATAGCGGCGGCAACCGCTCCGGGAATTCTGCGAAGGAGATTCAAAAATGCGTCTATCCAGCAACTTCCGTAACCCTTGCATGATCCGCAGCGATGCAGCCTTGAGCAATGAACAGATTGCCAGCGTTGCACCTTCGATCTTTGCCGAGGAAGCGCACGACAGCCGCTCCGATCGTTACCTATACATCCCAACGATCAAGGTGCTCGACGCACTGCGCGCCGAAGGCTTCCAGCCATTCATGGTGTGCCAAACCCGCGTTCGTAACACCGACAAGCGCGAACACACTAAACACATGCTGCGCCTGCGCCATGCCAACACCATCATGGACAAGGAAGCGAACGAAATCATTCTGCTGAACAGCCATGACGGAACCAGCAGCTACCAGATGATGGCGGGTATGTTCCGGTTTGTTTGCGCCAATGGCCTGGTAATCGGCGATTGCTCGATTGATCAGAAAGTACGGCACAGCGGTCGCGGTGACGTAATCGGCGACGTGATCGAGGGAGCCTATGAAGTGCTCAATCAGTTCGACGCCGTGAACGATCAGCGCGAGTGCATGAAGCAAATCAAGCTGCGCCCGGACGAGCAAGAAGCCTTCGCCATGGCGGCGCTGGCCTACCGCTACGACCCGAAAGAGGGACCGGCGCCGGTGACGTCCAGCCAGTTGCTCAGCCCGCGCCGTGTCCAGGACTACGACAACGACCTGTGGACTACCTTCAACCGCATTCAAGAAAACTCGATCAAGGGGGGCTTGCGTGGCCGTAACAAGCAAGGGCGCCGGGCGACTACCCGCGCCGTTGGTGGCATTGACCAGGACGTGAAATTGAATCGCGCCCTGTGGGTTCTGGCCCAGGCCCTGCGCACTCAGCAGGCCGCTTAATCACCCAACCGGGCGCCTAGTGCGCCCGGTTCTTGTGCGGTAGGAGATACAGCCATGTCCAAAGTTTTCTATGTACCCGGCCAAACTTCGATCATCGACTATGCCCGCGAGATCGGCCCGAATATGTGGGCAACCCGCTGCAGAATGCTGATGCTACCCGAGCTGCGCGTCTGCCACCCCGGCGCAGTGCTGGGCGATGAAGAGGCGTTCTTGCTGGCCCAGGAAGCCGCGTTAGGTACGCAGCCACAAGAAACCACCGAGGCGCGCTATGACTACGCGCTGACCCGTCTCCCGGTGTTGGACTTCGCCGCTGACGGCAAAACTTACTCGTTCAAGCTGGAGAAATTCGAGGTTGGAAATCTGACGCGCATCTACGCGCTCTGTCATGGCCGCTACTGGACGTTCTTGGGGCTGGCCACCCTCACGCACCAGATAATTGTCCAGCGCGTCACCTTGAGCGCAGCAGGGGGCCTGTTCACTGATCGACAGGCCCACGGATCACCACCACACTAAAAAGCTAAAAGCGCCTGGCAGATCGTCGGGCGCTTCACCCACGGAGAAAACGAATGCAGCCAAAGTACACAGCCGCTCAATGGGAACAGGTATCCCCAGCCTTTCGCGGTTTGGCTGTCGGCACTGTTGAGATGGCCAAGGCGGTATTGGTTGACGGTGTGCGACCTTCGGATCTGGCGCGACAATCTGACGTGTCCCGCCAGCTTGTCTATGCCGCCGTGCAACGGGTTCGCAAGATTCTGGAGGAACACCAGGCGCAAGAGTTGGTGCCGGTGATGGTTTGGCTCCCGCCTGAGCTGGCCGAGCAGGTTCGGCAAATGGCAGCGCCTTATGACCAGCCAGCAGGCAAGGGGAAGGCCAGCACGAAATGAGCAAGAGTAAGGACGAGATCCGCGCCGACCTGGAGCGCATGACGCAGGCTTACCAGGGCGAAAGCACTTTGTACGCGGCACAGCCGCTACCCTCGCGTATGCCGTGGAAAAAACGCCAATCGCTGCTGGATCGTGCATTCAGTGACGAGCTGGAAAAAATTAAACGTGATCAACCAAAGGATGGTGATTGATGATTTATAGAGCTCTAGCAGTTTCAACTTCACCCACCTGGGCCGACCGTGATTGCGTCGAGCGCCGGGTTTTCATCGAGGCAGAGAACCGCGACGGGGCAAGGCTCGGGATCCGCGAGGTACTGGCCAAACTTTGGGACGTGGACGCTGATTCAATAGAGTTCTGGAATCTGGAAAGTGAGTTCGAGTTGAACCACGGTGCTTTCGTCGAGAACGTCGCCGGCGATCATCGTTTGTTTGTGGCTGGCTGGGCTGACGGGAAGCCGAGTTTTGACGATGGCACCTATGGCCACCCGTTGTTCCTGCTGTCCACCCAACTAGATCGCATGATGTCCGCTTATCTTACATTGCCGCGCAATGCGCAGAAGGGCTGAGCTGATGTTCAAGACGGCATACATGGCGGTGCGCGGGCGAGTTGTCGGGCTGTTTGTTCAGCGACCGGAACCGATGATGCTTAGCGAATTTGCCAGGGATCGAGCATTATCCGTCCTGGCAAAAAAAGGATATCAAGCCCATTACTACGCGCCGGATCTGGACGTTGAAGACCAGGAGCTGGCCGCAGCACTTCGCCTGCTTGGTCGGTCTGGCTTCATCATCACCGACCAGGGCGGCGACTTGGTTGGCCACCGCACCAGGGATACCCCGCGCAACGTTGAAATCTGACGAATCCGCGGGGCTCTACACCCCCACTTTTTAAGAGAATCCGCGCTCTAACTCCAGAAAGGACTAGTCATGAAGAAGCAAATGGTATTGCTCGACAACTGTGTTTGGAATTTTTTATGGCGAAGGAATGTCGATCTCATAGCTGAACAAGGGACTGATTTGGCATTTAAAATCAGTGATTTAGGTGAAATTGAAATCCCTTCAGTAGATCATCAAGACGATGAAGTTAAGGCGATTGGTGTTTATGCCAGAGAGCAAATTTCACGCCTTGAGGCGGATCCTGTTCAGTGGTTTTCTTATGCTGATTCCGGCCAACCGGGTAGTGGGAAAGGTGGATTCGGCGAATTAATGCCTGATGGCACTGTTAAAGGCGGTGGTTTTTTTACTGGTATCGAGGGGCATGCGTACCTTGAGGATCCTTACCAACACAAGGTAGTCGGTGGTTTGACAGGTGAGAAGAAAACCAAAAGCGGCTTACTCAAAAACCAGACCGACGTAGATTACGGTCAATGGGCACTGAATTTCCCAATCATCACTGATAACGAGAAAGACTTTAAAAACTTCAAGAAGGTCATACTCATAAAGGATTGGAACGACACGACCTTCGGTGACTTTATCAGGGAACAGTTGGTTAACCTCGACCTGACCGAAGGGCAATAGGCGCCAAGCAACTCGACAGCCAGGCTGAGAAACATTCGCGCCGGTACCCGGCAAAGCCGGCCGATCTTCCGCCCAAAGAAAAACCCCAGCGATCGCCAAATCACTGGGGTTTTTTATCGCGTGCCAAACCGTTCGAATCGACTCGTTAGGCACCTCGCGCCCTGACCTTCGCTTGTTCCTCGACTTGGTAGCTGGCTGGCTCTACGCGGTCCCGTGACGCCTAGCAACTATCAGGACAGGTCCCGGTAGGTCCGATCTTCTAGCGATCATCGATTGGTCTGCCGATCAGGCGCCTTTCGGTGTCGTCGATTGCCGTGGCTCTGACATAGCACGCTCCTGTGGCTTTATTGCCCTGGACTCGCTGGAGCATCAGCATTTTTTCCATGCCTTGCTTGCAGTGTGCCTCTGAATCGCTTGGGAAGGCCTCTGCGTCCTTCCCGTCGATCATCAGGATGAAAACCCACATTTTCAGCATGACGCCTCCATGGCTTTGAGAGCGAAGCGGGTGGGGGTGCAGTTACACCCCCACTTTACCGCAACTAACTGCGGTATCAGCATCACCCTCGGATCAGTCTTTTCCTAACACTGCCTCTCGATAGGCCTTCACGTCTTCGGCCAGATAAGGGGTACATCCAGGATTTTTTGCCGCTGCTCAACAACGGAGAACGGTACCCAACCCCGCCGCTGTGCGTGTTCGGCTTCGCCGAAACGGCTCTCGTTGTGTAATTGCATTCACCTGACCACCCAATTGCATTCCACCTGACCAGGCATTTGCATCCGTATTGACCACCTCGCGCCGTAGTGACGACAGGTTGCATTCGACCCTTAGCTGCCCTCCGTAGAGGGCAGATAGGGGGCAAATATGGACTCTAACTTTGGAGCTGACTGGCCTTCCGGAGGCAGTTCTGGTTGACCGAAGTTGGAGCACATATTTTCCGAGCAGCCGCATCAGAATGGCGAATCTGTGTGAGCAACAGCTAAAGCGCGACCAGCTCGGCGATTTTTGCCGCTACTACCGCCATTGAATCTTCTGTAGTGTCCAGGCCGCTTCGGGAAGCGAGCAAGGGGCTGACATTGCGGAGAGCGTCATATGTCGTGTTGTGCACGATGGGGACAAGCTGGTTACCCGCTAGGAGTGCCGAAAGCTCCTTGTCGGCGACACTCTCTTTGGGGAGACGGGCCAGCAGGGCTGGGGTCACAAGCACAAGGCCGATTCGCGAATTCGCTAAGCCCTTGTCGATGGCGCGCATCATCGGAACGCCGAGGCCAAGGTCCTTCTCGCTGAACCAAACTTTGACACCAGCCGCCACGAGCAACTCGTGCAGCTCTTTGGCTGGCCCCTGCCGGTCGTCCCACGCGTGGCACAGGAATACGTCACGTAGATCAGGCTGCGTCGCTGCTCGCGTCTCAACGGTTTGGCGGATTGGCGTGAGTGACTGCACTTGGGCAAACGTGTACGAAACGGGCGAACCCGCTCTCGACCAACTCGGCCTTGAGCTGCCGCTAGACCTGCCACCACTACCGCCACTACCACTGTTGCCATAACTACTCCCGCTGCTGGCCGATGGGTAGTAGGAACGGGAGCTACTGCGGTAGCGGCATGCAGGGCAGGCAGCAGCTGCTGCCGCTGAGCTATGTCCGCGTACTGGTGCTGTGCATCTAGACATGTCGTAATCCTTCCATTGGTCAGTCCCTTTGCAACATACGGATGTAGGTCACACTGAACGATAGCCTAGTGCCACTCCTAAAGAGAAGAGCGCATTGAGGGATCAGCATTGGTCTTGCTGGTGTCCAGCTTGATGCCCTCCGAGCAGGCCGTTTTCGACCCACATCGGGCATAGACCTGAATGCCCGCTTCTGGGGGAGCCCGCAGAATTCGGGAAAAATCGTACGATAAGCGAATGATGGTAACCGTCCGGCCAGCACCCTCTCCTGACAGCCCTCCAAATTGGCCAAGATAGTGGACACCATTTTTTAGTGGACACTATCTTGGATACAGTTGCCCCTGCCCGTCGATCCGGTCGCCGCCCCAACTTTCCGCTGGACTTTAAACGTCAAGTCGTCGAAGCCACCTTTCAGCCTGGCGCCTCCGTGTCGTTGATCGCTCGCGAACATGACGTCAATGCCAACCTGGTCTTTCGCTGGCGGCAGCAGTATCAAGAAGGCTTGTTCGGCCCGGTCAGCCAGAGTGCAACGCTTTTGCCTGTTCAGGTGATCCAGGCGCCAATGGATCTGCCGCAAGTCGTCCAGCCACAGGCAGAGTGTCATTCCGAGATCGCAGTTGAGGTAGGAAAAGCCAAGCTGCGTATCACGGGCACACCAGATCCGCAGACGCTGCAACTCGTCTTGCAGCAGTTATTGCGATGATTGCCCCACCCGCTGGAACCCGTATCTGGATCGCCGCCGGCGTCACGGACATGCGCCGTGGCTTCGATGGATTGGCGGCCTTGGTGCAGACTCAACTGGAAGCCGACCCGTTCTCCGGTCAAATCTTCGCCTTTCGCGGACGACGCGGCGACCGGATCAAATTATTGTGGTGGGATGGCGACGGTTTGTGCCTGTTTTGCAAACGGCTGGAGCAAGGACGCTTCGTCTGGCCACAAGCAACCAGCGGCAGCGTGTTGCTGACCGCTGCGCAGCTATCGATGCTGTTGGAGGGCATTGATTGGCGCAGGCCAATTCGCACAGCACCTGTCCTCGCAGTCTGACTTGCCGCGCTGAAAAACCCCGGTAATATTCGGTCATGACTCTCGTGACCGACTCCCTGCCGAATGATCTTCAAGTCTTGAAGGCTCTGGTCGCTGCCCAGCGCGCAGAGATCGAGCGCTTGAAGATGATGATCGCCAAGCTGCGTCGCACGCAGTTTGGTCGCAGCTCCGAGCAACTGGAGGCGATGATCGACCAGCTCCAGTTGAGTCTTGAAGAGCTACAAATCAACCAGACTGAACTGACGCCTCCAACCGAACCGCCACCTCGCACCGTCTCTCGGCGCAAGCCGTTACCCGAACACCTGCCTCGCGAAATCCACATCCATCAGCCCGAGTCGCAATGCACTGGCTGCGGTGGGAAGCTTCGCCATTTGGGTGAGGATGTGTCCGAAGTGCTGGAGTACGTTCCGGCACGTTTCAAAGTCATTCGCCATGTCCGTCCGAAGTGGGTTTGCCGCTGCTGCGAGCACATCGCCCAGGTGCCGGCGCCGAGTCGTCCGATAGCCCGAGGCCTTGCCGGCCCGGGATTGTTGGCCCATGTGCTGGTCTCGAAGTTTGTCGATCATTTGCCGTTGTATCGGCAGTCTGAGATCTACGCCCGTGAGGGCGTGGATCTGGAGCGCTCAACCCTGGCCGACTGGGTCGGCCAGAGCAGCCAATTGCTCCGACCGCTAATCAACGCCCTTGAGCGTCACGTCATGAGCGGTCACAAAGTCCATGCCGACGACACGCCGATTGGCGTGCTCGCGCCGGGCAACGGCAAGACCAAAACGGCTCGCCTGTGGACGTACGTGCGGGACGACCGACCTGCGGGTGACGCGACACCGGCGGCGGTATGGTTTGCCTATTCGCCGGATCGCAAGGGGCAACATCCCCGCGCTCATCTCAAGCGCTTCAGCGGGATCTTGCAGGCTGACGGCTATGCCGGTTTTGCTCAGCTGTATGCCGCGGGCACCATTGAGGAAGCCGCATGCTGGGCCCACGCCCGCCGCAAGTTTTACGATGTCTACAAAGACCTCGCTTCACCACTTGCCGCCGAGGCGCTGCAACGGATTGCGGCACTGTATGCCATCGAAAGCGAGATTCGAGGGCAACCGCCCAACCTGCGAAAAGCGGTTCGGCAAAGCCGAGCAAGTCCGCTGCTGGAACAACTCCACGCGTGGCTTAACCAGACGCTGACACAATTGTCGAAAAAATCGGCATTGGGCGGCGCGATCCTCTATGCCCTCAATCGGTGGCAGGCGTTGACGCGCTACTGCGATGACGGTCGAATCGAAATCGACAACAACGCCGCCGAACGGGCGCTACGCGCCGTGGCATTGGGTCGCAAAAACTACCTGTTTGTCGGTTCCGATGCCGGCGGAGAACGAGCGGCTGCGATTTACAGCCTGGTGGGTTCGGCCAAACTCAACGACCTGAACCCGCAAGCCTATTTGACACACGTGCTGGAGCGCATCGCCGAACACCCGATCAATCGGGTTGACGAACTGCTGCCCTGGAACGTTTCTCTCACCCCCACGGAACTCTGCGAGGCCGCCTGATCCATGGTTAAAACTGTTCGTTTGCCAAAACCCGAACCTGATTTGTTGCTACTGCACATTGAATTGAAGTGGATCGAGCCTGCCATCTGGCGCCGCGTGGCGGTGCCCGAGAACATCACCTTGGGCAAATTGCACACGGTGATCCAGTTCGCGATGGGCTGGGAGGGAGGGCATATGCATGAGTTTGAAATTGCCGGTGAAAACTACGGCATTCCCGACTCAGATGGGTGGGGCCCACCCGTGAACCCGGAAACCCGCAAGACTCTGATCAAAGCGTTGAACGGGAAAAAGACGTTCCGCTACGTCTACGACTTTGGCGACGGCTGGGATCACCGGATCAAAGTCGAGAAGAAATTGCCCGCTGGAGCCTGTCCTCAAGTGCCGTATTGCATCGACGGCGCCAACGCTTGCCCGCCGGAGGATATCGGTGGTGGGCCGGGTTATGCCGACTTCCTTGAAGTGATGGCTGACCCCAACCACCCAGAGCATGAAGACATGCTGGAACGGCATGGCGGTACCTTCGATCCAACGGTGTTTGAATGGGAGCGTGTCAACCAATGGTTAAAGGAGATTAGGATCTGAGATGCAAGGCGGTGTAGCTCGGACGGTTACGAATGATGGACAATTCGGGGTCGATGCAATGCACCAGAAATTCGTGGTTGATGAGCTATCAGAAGCTGAACGTCAGTTGCTTATCAAGGGATTGCGGGCATTACGCCGAGAGCGGGGATTAGCCTGGAATGTCGCTTGTGACATAGCTACGGAACGTAAGGTGAAAGCCCCTCCTCTTTCCCAATACGGAATCACCGAGATCGAACAGTTGGCTCGACGTTTCGGTGGTACAGCTCGACATTGGACGGATGAATAACTCGCTAACGTTGGTTTTGGATCCATTGCACCCAGAATTCGAATTCCGGCTTTCACACCTTTCTACAAACAAAGCGCATTAGATTGGGCGGCAGCCATAATCACTTCCAGCCTCACCAATCGGGACAACCGATAGTCACCCACGGTTGTGTGCAAAATACGCTTTTTTGAGCGGCCAGAAATTCCCAGGACATGGGATGGAGCCACCAGTACCGAGCGGCTTGCCCGAATAAATTGCGGAGCTGCCAGCTCTACACCCTCTACGCTGGTTTTATGCGGTAGAAACCACTCAACGCCACCGGACAGCACGCCAATGACATATTTCTGCTCAGCTTTGATGATTGCAAATTCGGAAATATCCAATTCTCGATATTCGCGTCTACTCCAGCATCGTAGCCTCATATCTTTCCCATATATGTAATGCAGGGCATGCCTCTTGCGACGTAAAACTTTCTCGCTGGGGCTTAGCGTACAAAATTTTCCGAATTCTGTCGGCTCCCCTCATAGCGGCAAGACAGCAAAAAGCCCAGCACTTCTGCTGGGCTTTTTGCTGTTTAGGGGCGCTTGCTAGAACAACCTCGAATCAGGTGTGAAAAGTTCAACCTGAATAGTCGCGCTCTGTGCTTCTGGATGCCGAGGGTTGAACAGGTAGTTGACCGTGCTCGGTATGATAGCGCTGGGCACTGGCAGTAGCAGTGCGTTGCACTCATCAAGGAACTGGTTACCAATGCCTCTGGTGAGCTCGGTCTCTGCCGACCAACCAGCCGGCAGAATGGGCATCTGGGCTTGCGATACAGAGTCAGGCACTTCGATACGGAGAAGCTGCATCGTCGCCGGAAAATCCTCTGGATCAATTTCCAGATGAACAAGCACCTCGAGCATTGCTCCCGGCGGGCTGGTCGCGGTGTAGACGACCGGTCTGCCGGCCTGGTGCCAACGGCCGCTCACGCGCAAGCCACCTGTCCCGCTCAAGTCAGCATATGA
Source organism: Pseudomonas sp. Bout1 (assembly GCF_034314165.1). Lineage (GTDB taxonomy): Bacteria > Pseudomonadota > Gammaproteobacteria > Pseudomonadales > Pseudomonadaceae > Aquipseudomonas. The sequence continues at coordinate 58,567 of NZ_JAVIWK010000003.1, forward strand.
GCTGATCCGCCACAGAATCACAGAGCGAAGCCTTCGGCGATTTGCAGCAGCATCTCTTCAACCTGGCTTGTGCCTTGCTGAGTTGTGAGCAGTTGCATGGGCGTCAACCCAGAGAATCGTTCCTTAGGCTTGGAGAGCCATCGCTTGGCCTTGTCGGCGTCCCCAAAGATAGCCTCAGCCATCGCGGTGATGTGCGCCGATCGGAAGAGCCGGTCGCTTTCCTCGACAGTGAGGGGCTGATCGCGTTCGATCCGGTTTTTCAGGGTGCGCAGCGGGATAATCTGGTCTCGCTCCAGCGGGGTAACCACCCCCTCTTCAGTGAGCCTCATCAACCGCGCTGCGGAAAAGCCATGGCTGATTCTGGTGTGAATCTCGAAGTCGCTGGCAGACTCTGGGATCTCCAGCAGTATTTGTAAGCGCGCACGGTAAGCTGAATACCCGTGGTCGCGTAGGACTTCAGCAAGCATGATGGTTCTCCTATCCGGCGTTTCCCGGTTAGTATGCGGGAAACGCCGGATGATGCAAGCTTACCGTTTGGGTGGCCCGGCTGGCGGTCGCCTGCCGGTGGAGATCTGGCGGTCACTTTCAACCCATCCAGGATGATGCTCGAGGAGCGCCTTTGGTGGGTCGGTCTACTGGCTGCGTTGGCCAAACATGTCTGCTTGTTGGTTCGCTGGATCTGTTTTCGGCGTGTTCAGCGGGTGGCCTAGCTGCCGGCGCACCTCGGCGAGCCACGCCTTGTAGGGAGTGTTTTTTCGTTCTCCCCACGGGTATGCCTCGGCCAGCGCCTTTCGGAGGGCCTGCTGGTCGCTTCGCCCTACGCGGCGAATTACCTCCCCAACAATTGGTGCTGCGCGATCTGCCCAGGACATGCTGATCCCCTTAACTTGTTCTCAACACGGCAGCATAGGCGCGCAGCACCTCACCGCGAAGCGCGCGATCCAGCTTCACAAGCCCCAAGGCAACACCGTAGAAGCCGCCCTCGGGCGCAGGCTCAATCTCGACACCAGGGAAGTTGGACACGAAGGCCATAAAGCCCACCTCGAACTCATCAGCGCCTTTGGCGGCACGGAGCAGGGTAAGGTCGTCGGTTGCGGCTACTTGCTCAAGAGCGCTGGCCAAGTAGTTTCGCCACATGCGGCTGTCATCACCGCCAGGCATCAGGGCTGCAATCTGTGCCGCGATACTCAATTTCTGCTCAGTCATTTCGGTTTCCCTAGCTTCGGGTGGTGTTCAGCTCAGTTGTCCAGCAGCCGGCGACAATCTTCGGTCATGACTCGAACCTGCTCGCGTAAGTCCATCATTTCATGTTCGCGGATTACCCTCGGGTGCAACTCGCGCAGGCGGTCATTGATACGATCTGCCGTGTGTAATAAAGCTGGCAGGTCGATAGCCTCGATCAGTGTCGAGATATCGCGATGCAGCTCGGCCAAGGCGGCTACCCGAGCCTGTAAGTGGGTCACCATCGCGGAGTCTAGTTTGATCAAGGGCATGGTCCATTTTCCTAGGTCAGATTTCGGTACTACCGATCCACTGGCCACCCAAGTAGCCATCGGCGCCGTCAGGAGTAACCGCTTCATGCTCTACAGCAGTGGCTACCAGCTGCGCATGCGTCCACCCGGACTCAGGCGCTGGCACCGTGACAAGCACGTCGCCGGCGAGCGAGCGGATTTCAAACGCTGAGTGCATTACCACACTCAAGATATCCGGCTCACCAGCTTCTTGTTCGGTCACAAGGTGCAACATGGCGGGTTTCCTCAAACACCTTCTATCTTGGAGTCCAGTTGAGCTTTTGCAGCCGCCGCGATGCGGTCTACGCCTTCTTGCCCAAGGATTTCCAAGGCAGTCGGCATCAGAGCAAAGGGATCATTACTTACGCCTGTGGCCATCAGGTGCTCACTGAGTTTATTGGCCTGAGCAATGTGCTCTACGAAGTAATCGACACAGCCATGGACACCATTGTTTTCAGCGACTTTGCAGATCGTTTCGGCATGATCGCCGTTGAGCACAAAGAATGCGCGCTCGCGCAGGACGATAGCTGTCGTATCACTGCCATAGTCGCCGCTACGCGGGTTGTAACTGACGTGAACGTCAGAGCCAAAGCTTCGCGTTACGTTGGGGGAAGGCGAATGCGTAACTGGGCAGAAGCTGCTCTTCATCCCTGTGGACTTCTTCGAGAGTACGGATTGCATGGCGTTTTCCTTGAGAGGCAGTCTCGGGTTTGAGGCTTTCAGCATCGCACGAGATTTAGAGAACCCAAGAACGCATGCTTTCGATGAAGGCGCTCAGGACTTGGCCGGGAAAGGAGGGATATTTCTTCCTTTCGGATCAGCCGCAGCATTCCACGACCACCACCCTGCCCCGCCGTACTCCCGATTGTACCAAGCCGTTTTGACGGCCTTCCGTTCCAGGTAGGCAGGTGTGCTCATGCCGAACACTTCCAGGGGGTAGTCCTTACCGGTGTCCAAAAGCCAGAAGTCAGGGAAAACCTCACTTTCATCGGCGTCGTAGCGAAGAGGTTTATCGAAGCTGCGGCCAGCGGCGTGGAGCATGGCCTCAATCACCCCTTCGTAATCTGAGTCGACAGGAATCCAACGCTCACTGACCTGCATCAGGGCCAGCTCAACGACATCTGCTTGCGAAAACGACTCGCCCTTCCTCGGCGTAACCTGAGCGATGGCGATAACTCGACTTCCGCGCTTCCAGGCGGAAAGTTCTCTCTCGAATCTGCGGGCGGCGGTTACCCAGACTGCCGGGGGCAAATTCAGCATGGGCATCCCGAAGGGCCCGGCCAGAGGCAATCTGCTGATGTCTCCAGAATGGCGCTCAGGGTTGTAGCGTGCCAGCGGCGATATCGCGACGAGTCGCAGATCCCGCGTGATTGCAGACTTGACGATCGCCTGATTGCGAACCGCTCCCTTGCTGTCCTTTTGAGCAGCCAGCAGCAGCACTTCGCTCAACTTCATTCGGCTTGCGGCGACACGTTCCGCAGCCTGTAGAAGCGCGTAGTTCACAATGCCGCTATTGCGCTTGCCCTCCATTGCTGGATACCAGGTAGAGAGTCGGGACTCAGACCAAAGCAGGTGCAGAAGCCCAAGCAACGTCATAGCCGGCTTGCTCTTTCCAGGCGATCTTGTCACCGAGGTGCTTTCGCTTTCCTCGGATCGAGGGGCCTGGACTCGAATGCCTCGAGCCAGGCGCACGCGAATGCTGCCATCTTCGCCCTCCTCGACTACGCCAACGGCATACCCTTGCATACCGGAACGCTCCGGGGCCGGCGCGTAGTACCGACAATCGTTTGAGTGTTCATGACCTGTACCGGCGAACCGCGCCAGGTGAAAACCATCGCTATCTTCACGTCGCTTGATCGAGAGTTTTCGGGAACCGCTGCTTGGGCACTGGCAAATTGCATGAGTGCCGTAGGCCTTCTCCAAAACGATTTTCCAGTTTTTTGCGTACTGCTGATCGGTCTGGAACTCCGGCGAGTAACGTTTCCCAGAGATCAGTACGGGATATCGACGGTTGAGCATGATCTTTTCTCTCCTGATTCGGGTCAGGCAATCGCCCGCTGCCGGCGGGCATAGGCTGCTTCAGCACGGTTTGCTTCGATCTGTATATGCAGCTTGACCAGCAACTCATATCCGGACTTGGGGCTCATGAGCGCAATACCGAACAATTCGTCTGCTGGAATGCTCCCGCACTCCCCATGAAACCGGCCCTTTCGCTCAATCATGGAAAATATCCCTTCGAGGTATCCGGTCTCAACGGCCTCAGCAGAAAGGCTGGGGTTTTTCAGGTCGAAGATCTCTCCGGTTGGCCACGCCAGCCCATCAAGTGGGGGGAGGTTTTCCAGCGCCCAGTGACCAGTACGCATGACTGCACGCGCTATCTCGTAATGTTCCTGGTCAGTCTGATACCAGCTATCGACGGAAAGGAGCTGGTGGCGGGCCTGGTCAAGGCATTCGAGCTGCTTGGCGCGTGTAGCGCGCTCATCATCAGAAAGGCTGTCGAAGCCATCGACCCATACAGGGAGGATACGCAGCGCCTCCCAGCGCAGCAGGCAACGCATCAGGGACGAGCGGGTACCGCTCATGACTACCTCGCCTGGTTCCAGTAGCTGATTGTGGCTGTTGTGCAGGCCGACGATGCAGTTTGCATGGAGCCAGCGGTTTCTCTGGATGAAGTCGTGGATCGCTTCAGGCTCGTGCTCAAGCGGATCTACGCCGGCGGGGATGCTGAATGCCTTGGGCGAGAGAGTGACCATTTGTCGGTCAGCGGAGTACGCCCTCATTTTGCCGAGGGCGCAGAGACTGCGGATTTTCATGAAAGCGAATCCTCCTGGTGTATTCGATCAGGAGGCTATCGCGGGATGAGGAGTAGAAATTTCGTTTTCAGGACACTGGAGCGTCGGAATTACTTTTGATGGGGCTCAGGCGGGTCAGAGCCAGCGCAGGGGGGCCGGAACCTCAACCGTTTCGTCAGCCACCTGAATAGCGGTTGCCAGTGAAGGAGTGCCAATTTTTTCGGCGCACTCGGAGATAGTCAGCAGGCGCACAGGGGCTTGATTTGGCGGGATCTCGGACGGACCGCGCAAGCACTCCCGGTAACGAACCACTGCGTCAGCCGCGTCTGGATTCGATTTAGCCCAGGCCGAGATTGCAGACTCACGCGCCAGCGCCACGTCCTTGGACGTCATGACAAACTGAGTGCCTACAAGCGCTATAAGTCCGAACAAACCCACCGCTACGGTTCGAGTGATGTACTTCAATTTCATGCGAGGCTTTCCTTGATTTGCTGTTGCGTGGTCGGTGACATGGCGTGTGGTACACATTACGCACCGCCCTTAGGAGGCACCTCGTTGTACTCGGCGAGGGCGTCTGCTGCTATCTGGGCAAGCTCGGAGTCGCGATCCATGATGCCTGTGGAGCCAGTTGCGATTTTCCCCAGGGCCTCGAGCAGCCCGGCAATCGCAGGGTTGGCGCGCAGCTTCTCCACCTCCTCCAACGCCATAGTCACATTCATGAATCCCAACGCCTTGGCTTTGCTCCATACCTCGTCGTACAGCTCGGCTTTGTAGCTCAGGCCAGAAATTACGCGCTCGGCATCGGATTTGAACACCAGGGCGTCATCGTTGACTGCATTGTCGAAGTTGATCCGATCGCTGCGGGTTTCGATGTAGGTCGTTTCTTCGTCGTAGCTCATCACTTCGATGGTGGCTACGACTTCCAGCTCCGGTTGGGCTTCGGTGGTTTGCTTGCTCATTACGCTTCACCTTGATCAGTTGATGTGGCCAGCATCCCATGGGTTGAAAAACTCCCAACCACGGACGGCTGGTGGATGAGCCAGAACGCCACGTCCGGCTCAACTGAGCAGGGTGATCAGCTCCGGAATTTCACCGGCTGTGTTCTGAGCTCGCGTACCACCACTGTTCCGGCGAGCTTGTCGTGCCACCCCTGCTTACGGCGATCGAATGCCGCCCAGAAGAAGCCAAGCCCCAGCGGTAGGGTCGACACTACATAGCCGAGGTACCGGCCGATGCACTGTCGAACGCTTGCGGTGTTGCCGCTTTTAGCGTCGAGCACCCGCAATTTCAGCGCCATCTTCCCCGGCGTAGCCTGGAGACGACGCCACAGAACTACCGTCAGGATCGCTGGCAGGACAAAGTTGATTGCTAAGTCCGCTGGCCCTTGGATCAGCTTGTCGCTGCTGAAATAGCCCGTGCCATAGATCATCATCAGGAGCGGCAGGGAAACCAGGGTGAAAAGGATACCGTCAACAATGCACGCCCCTGTTCTCGCCCAGAAACCCGCGTATTCAAGTTGTTCGTTCTGCATGAAAAATATTCCCTGTGATTGGTTGGCAAGCCACGTTGGCTTGGCCTGATGCTATCGGGCTGGGAACTAGGCCGGGCGCGTTTTCACGCTGGTTTTGTGCCTGAAATGGAGGTCGTCCAACAGCCTGTTGGACAAATTCGGCCCGGCTATTGGAGTTGGGTTTTCTGCGGACGCATTCATCCTGAAGGCTATCCAGTTCAATCGAGTCATTTGCATGAGCCAGAAAAACTCCAAAGAGCCACTGACCTTCACCGCTCGCTTGGTGAACTCCCATCACGGTTTTCAGGATTTCGATATCGACGGGCATCCTGTGGTGCGGCGTGCCTGTGTTCCGAATTCGATCAAGAAGGGCGAGCACTTCAACGTCTATCACGGGGAAAGCTCGAAGTCGGGCGCTGTATGGACAGGGACGCTCGGTGACTCCCTCCGCAAATTTGCGCTTATCTGAGGGGTGCCTATGTGTTTCCCTCGTAAACCCAGTCTTGGCCGGTACAGCGCGACCAGGGCTGATTGGAGTCGGTGCTACCGGCAAGCCCGCATTGCTGCTGGCCGCGGCTTAGCTCCCGACCCGAAGTCATCTGGTATCGCCTGGAAGGCCCAGCTCATCGTCGCTTTTGAACGCCGAGGCCACGATCCTCTGGCGTATCCCGTCCAGTGTCGGCTCAATGCTCATCGGATCATCAATGAAATTCGAGCCGAAGAAATCTCCCTGGAACATGTGAAGGACTGACCTATGACCCTGTATTTCGAGTGGATCGGAAGCCTCTGTGGCGTCCTCGGCGCGCTGATGATCTCCACCAATACACGTATTTCTCCGTGGGGATGGTGGCTATTCCTCGTGTCCAGCTTGAGCCTCTGCTGCTACGCCGTTCTGGCGCAGGCCTGGGGATTGTTGCTGCTGAATGGGTGTTTCGTTGCTACCAACGTCACCGGGTTGATCCGCTGGTGGTACCCCGCTGTGTCGGCCATGCGCTCAACTAGCCTTGCCCGCGTCAAGGGGTAAGCCGCTCGCTCGCCCTTCGGGAGGGTGCGTGCTTTAAGGCTTGGGTTTTGCGGGATGGTCGACATGCTGGGGGCATTCGTCAATGGGAGCCACCACATGCAAGTTTTCAACTCGATCCACAAGGCAGAACTGATCTCTATCGTCGAAGAGGCGTCAGCAAAAGCAGCGAAGAATGCGAGTGTCGCTCAGGAACTGGTTTTCCCGCACATATATTTCGTCCTCAGCAAGCGCCTTTGCATAGTAGAGGCTGCTGCGCAGTCTTCGGAATCCAAGGATTCTGCTCTGTTGGCGGCTCTCACAAAGGCCCAAACAGCGCTTCAGGATTGCGTGTCGGTTATGAGCAACGATCTCGGGGGCTTAAAGCTGATCCAGTCAGAGTTGGCGAGTGCGCGCCAAGCATTGGCGGCAGTCGATGCAGTGCTTGTTGTTCAGTGACCCTCTATTTCGATTGAAAACAAAAAGCCCGGCTCTAGACCGTAATGCTGTTCACTTAAGCGGAGCAGCCTTACGGTTTACTGGAAACCGGGTTTTTGAGATCTTCACCGTCCTTGGTCTTGATGGCCTTGGGCGGTGATCCAAAAACAGCCCTCCGACTCCCGCCCTCAGTTCTGACAAGCGCCTTCCTGTCGCCGAAATAGGATTGGCCGCAGCCATCACAATCAATTGCACAGCAATGTATTGGCACGCCGGCTTGAAACGAATATCTGATGGTGTCCGACCGAACGCCACGGCAGCCAGACTGGCCTCCCGCCGGATCACGTTGTAAGCCAGTAAAAGACCCCATACTTCTTGGTATATCAAGTCGATCTTCTTGCTACGCAGAGTCACCGCGTTCTGCTGCATTGAGCTTTTTATGTCTCTGAAGCCCAGCTCTATCTCCCATCGCTCCTGATACAACTTGGCAATCATCTTGGCGCTATAAGTCTCGACGGGCAGCGAAGTCATCACCGTCTTGAGTTTCCCTTGGACTTCATAGCTGACCGCGCGCACCTCCCAGTGACGGGGTAAATTCGGGTTTTGCTTTCTAGCTTGTTGGGACACTTTCATGCGCAACAATCGGTCGTGCTTGCTGTAACGAGCCACCTCTTCGCTTACCACCCCTTTGCGCTCCGGGATCAGCCAGTGGCGATTGATGCCGGCACCGCTCAAGCTCAGTAACAGATTCGCGCTCCAGAAACCCTTGTCGAACAGCGTCACTGAGTGGTCAGGGATTTGTTGAAGAAACTCGTCAGCCAAGCGCATTTCACTGCGCCGATAGGGACTCAGTTGAGCATCCAGAATCAGGTGCGAACGCACGTTCATCAAGGCGACAAGGCGCAGCATTGGAAACGGTGTCTGACGCTCAGTGCCAGTATTCCCTGAGCCAAAATGGTCTCGGAGCTCCTGATTATCGGGCGTTCGCAGAAGCGCTCCGTCTACTGCAAACACTTGTAAGTCCTGCCAGGTATCGCCGTTGTAACGCTCGCCACCCCATTGACTGCCGGTCTTGCGGAACAGCCATTCGACTGGATCAGAACCTAATCGTTTGCGAGCTTCAGTCACACCGCTTCTGGCCAGCAAATGATCGCTAGCAAGCCCCTGAGCACAAATATTCAAACGTCTAGCCACTTCATGAACGGGTTCGTCACGAAACAACGCCATGCCCAGAACGAGCCAAAGCACTTGATCGGCTGGCAAGCGGCGCCTACGGATGGTGGCTTGGGAGGAGAGCCCGAGTGCCGATGCGACCCACTCGACGGGGATATTCTGGGTGAAGGTGCTCAGGTCTGAGAAGTTAAAAAGGTCGCCAAGGTCGAGCAGTTCTTGCTGAACAGACATAAAAAATCCGATGCCAGGAGTCTGGCATCGGATTTTCTAGGAAGCCCAGCGTGAGCTCAAATGCTTAAGTGAACAGCATTACGGCTCTAGACCGGGCTTTTTGCTACCTGCAATATGCAATTCGTCAGCGCTATATTTTCGAGAACATTACTGCTATAGGCTTCATAACCTGGATACCCCAGTCGAATAGCTCAAATCGAAGTAGGCCTAATAGGCAGGCTACAAAAAAGCCAAACACAGTCCCTACCAGGAAGACGAAATAAAGGGTTCCCAGGCTGGCACTCTGCCCTTCGGAGCTGGCCTCGATGTCTTCCCAACCATCGCGTCTCCAATTTGGAATCTTGATTCGTAGGCGCTCACCACGAAATTCCTTCGGGTGATAGTGAGCATCTTTGACTTTATCATTCTCTGCCTGCCTTGCTTGATCCTGGCCACAGGCTCGTTGTTTCGCACGCTCCTGCATGTAGTCCCTGTCGCTTAATCCCATATTTGTCCCCTTGTTTCTCCCAAAGCTGATGTGGCAAGTGCTGGCAGCAGAGGTTGCAGCTCTCTCCCAATCCATTTCATCGGGCATTTTCGATGATACAGCCGGGACACATCCACTCACCTTCGTCGAAGAATCCGTCGCTCATGTCGGTATGCTGGGAGCACCAAGCGCAAGTACCCATGCGCGGGCCACCCCCATTGGTATCTCTATTTTCAGAATATGGTATCGAGCGGGAGGGGAGTTGCTGCTGTTCCGGCGAGTGAGAAAATTGACCGCAATAGCTGCACCACTTTCCACCCAAGTGTTCAATACAACTGCCCCTGCCACAGTGATTGCAGGTACTTTCAGGAACTTGTTGCACCAGCTCTGTCATCTTTTGTGGTACCAACTCATCCAGAGCCGCAATCCTCTTGCAGGTCAAACCATGCTTATTCAGGTAGGCCAGCAGTGGATCGAAGCCTTTATCCTTGGAAAGGACGATGCACTCAGTCTCTGGCGCGATTTCGAATGTGCGCCCGAGATGAAAGGCAATGTGAAAATCCAAGGCGTTTTTGCCCACGCCCTCGATCTTCTGAAAATCAACGCGGGAAAATCTATGCGCTGTGGAATCCCTGCGCGCAGCCTTCGGTAGCTGTTGCATCGCCCCTACAAAAATGATGGCTCGGTAGGAGATGTCCAGCAGCGATAGGTCGATTTTCCCGATGTTCTCGTAGTCCACCAAAATCAGACGTTTCATCACCACGGCATTTTCCCGAGAAAGATAAGCATCCCGACCCCAGAGCCAGCCAACACTGAAAGCGAGAAAGTAAGGTCGCGCAGCATTCGATTTTTCTTGCCAATGCGCCGCGCCAGCACTGCGCCAAGCACTGTACCGACCAGCATGCAGCCGAGGAAGACGACTACTTTTATCTTGAGTTCGGAGATTGCCGCGACGGCATAAGGTGGAAGCGAGCTATCAGCCATTGCATGCGATGCCGGTATGGCAATGAGTGCCAAAACGAGAGTGGATATTTTCATTCAATTTGAGCAGCCGTCTGCTCCCCCTGCTTGTGAAGCAAAAAATATATCTCGTAAATCCGGCGTGTTTTTCTGCTTTCAGGCACGATTTACGCCCGAAATATCCGGCACGACTCAGCGCTTGGGTTTTACCGGATATGGGTGAAGCTGAACTCATTGCAAACACGGAGTTTAGCCAAGTGAATCAGCAAGTAGCCCAAGTCCTCCCCCTCGGCCGTATCCGCCGCAACCCGCAAATCGACCCGCGTAAAGGCCGGAAGAAGTCCGCTTATGAGCAACTGGTGCGTTCGATCAGTGCCAAGGGCATCATCCAGCCGATTCTGGTCAGGCCAGTAAGCGATGACCCGAACTACGACCATGAGGTGGTCGCAGGCAACCGGCGCTGGACGGCGGCCCACGATGCGGGCTTGATCGAGGTTCCCGCCCTGATCCGCGCTATGAGCGATCAGGAAGCGCGGTTGATCGCTGCGCTGGAGAACCAGGTGCGGGCTGACCTGACGCCAATCGAAGAAGCCCAGCATGCCGTAATTTTGCTGGAGGACATGGCCAACGACCACTTGGCGGTGATGAAGGCCTTGGACTGGTCTAGAACCAAGCTCGACAGCCGCCTGCTGCTCGCCCATGCCTGTGATGCGGTGGCCGATGCCCTGCTGGAGGAGCAGATCAAGATTGGCCACGCTGAATTGCTGTGTCGTCTCCCCGCCCCCGATCAGGCGGGCATTCTGTCGAAGATCATCGAGAAGAACTATTCCGTCGAGCAGACCAGGGCGCGCCTGCTGGAGTTGACTCGGGACGTCTCGACTGCACGCTTTGACACCACCGAATGCCGGAGCTGCATCCACAACTCGGGTGCGAATGCCGATTTGTTCGAGGCAAGCCTTGGGGCGTCTCGCTGCCAGAACTCGGTCTGCTGGAACCGGAAAACCGAGCAGCTAATTTCTGTTCGGTTGGTCGAGGCGCAGGAGGAGCACGCGGTGGTTCATAGCGAGCTGAATCTCGCGAAGGACTCATACGTGAAGCTCGTCGCACGGGGCGAGGATGGTGTGGGAGAGCAACAGGCAGCGGCGTGCGCTACCTGTGCAAGCTTCGGCGCAGTGGTCATGGTGTCGAGGGGGCGCGAAGGCGACGTGATCGGCGGCATGTGCTTCAACAAGCCTTGCCACAAGGAGAAAACCGCCGCCTACAAAACCGCCCTGGCCACCGTAACGAACACAGCACCAGCCACCGTTGCCGGGGGCGCTGTTGGATCAGCGCCGGTCAAGCCGAAGGCCGCAAGCGCAAAGCCCACCCAGGTGAAGAAGTCGCTACGCCGTGAAGCCTTCGACCTTTACGCCCGCATGAGCAAGCAAGTCGTGCTCAATGACCGCTCGCTAGCGTTGGCTGTGGCCATCGTCAGCATGTATTTCGAGATGCGCAGCGACCTCAAGAGCGAGCTGCGGGCACAGATGGAAAAGGCCATGGGAGTCACAAGCGCCCTGATGACCACGGCTCGCGCCGATGCCGAGATTCGGCTTGCGCAACTCGGGGAGGAAAAGCTCCTCACGTTCATGGGCAGCATGGCTGCTGCCTCGCTATTCCGCACGGATAGCGCTGACGCATTCGAGAAATCCGTGTCGGGTGCTCAGTCGCTCAAGTTCATGGAGTACGCGAACGTCGATCCGGCCAAAGGGTTCGTGATGAACGAGAGCTACCTCAAGGCCCAGGTTAAGGCGGGCATCATCGAAGATTGCAAGCGTTCAGGCTTTGCCGCCGCCTACAACGAGGCGAAGGGCGAAAAGGCTTTTGAAGGGCTGACCACCGGCAAGGCAAGCGCTCTCATCGACGCCATCTTGGCTTTCAAAGAGTTCAGCTGGTTGGGTTATTTGCCGCCTGCGTTACAACTATCGGCACAGGGCGGGAAGAACCCCGCTCCCCAGCAATCCGAATCGACCCAAGCCTGACAGGGAACATCATCATGCAATCCACGTTTTTTTCCGTAATGGCCACTGCACTTGCTGGCACTCAACACCGCGTCAATGTGGCAATCGAAACCGCCTCCGCCGACGCGCTGAAAGTGATGATTACCGCTGACCTCGGCCCTACACCTGAGAAGGCATCCGAGCACGAGGTGCAGCTTCGCGCCGCCATGTGCCGCCCGCTGATCCTGGTAGGGAGTGCTGTTGAAATCGAGGAGGCGCTGATGAAGCGCCTGACACAGCACGTCCAGGCGCTGAATGAGGGGATGAGCCTGCTGGATGAAATCCGCTCGATTGGTGCGACCGTGCAGGCGAAAGCCGCCACGCCAGCTACTGAGCAGCCTGCAACGCCTCACCTCGATGCCGATGCCGATGCCGATGCCGAGGATGGTGACGCTGCGCAGGTAGGTGGTGGTTCGGGCGTGGACAGCGGCTCGGATGAACCCGATCTGAACCTCGCGGCCTCTTTCTAGGAATTGCACTCATGGCACTTGTTGAAATCTCTCTTGCCCGCGTTTTTCGTTACGCCGGTCGCGACCTCCCCGACCCGCAGCCCGAAATGTCCGTGACTGACGTGCTGAAACACTATGCCCGTCAGTTCCCAAAGCTCAACGGAGCGAAAATTATCGACCCCATTGTGGAGAATGACAGCTATGTCTACGAGTTCCGAGACGGCGGATTCGGCGCAAAAGGTTGACCCGCTTGAAGTTCTGAAAGCGTGGGAGCGTGGCGAACTTGATCGCCACCTCCCGTCCGGTACCGAACCTGATTGTTTAGACCACCAGCAGAGACAAAGGCTATGGAAGTTGCTCTCCTCCCCCGCCAATCCCGGCACTATCGACTTCCAACTGCCGCGCTGACACCTCTTAGCTTGCCGAATGTTGGGCCTGTGATGCGTGAAGCACAGGCCCAACTGTTCAGCCGGGACTATGCAGGGGTGGTCGACCACCAAGCTCATAGCATGCTGTGCCGGGAGGCCTTGGAAGCTGGTCTGGTAGCTGAAAGCTCAATCGAATGGCTTCGGCAGTACCCAAATAGCTACGGGCTGCATCGCCTTACGGGCGAGGTAGTACAGCGCCTTGGTGCGTGCTTTGCCATCAGTGATGAAGGCCTTTTTCCACAGCGCACCAGCCTGCTGAATCGGCTGAATACCCCATACGTCGATCCAGTTGAGACGGCATCCTATGCAATAGCCGCTGTAGAGGCTGGGCTGGTCGGACTTGATGCGCTCGCCCCCCACATCGAGGCAGGCCCTGATGGGGCAGGCAGGATAATGGCGGAGCTGGAGCGCTCGTTGATTGGCCGGGTCAAGCTGCCCACATCCGTTGAGGACGCCTACTCCTTCGGAATCCAGGACGGTCATTTCATTCTGGAGTCGAGCTGCTTCGCTACTTTCACAGTTCAAGCGCCAGCGAGCCTGGAACTGCGAGTGCTTCTTTTCAAGACACTCGACGCGATGACACGCCATCTGCTGCCGTTTCATACGCCAATGACGTTCCTGGGGCCGTACAGCTACTTGAATCACGGGCTTTCGGAGGCTTTCGAGGAGCTGTCTCCGCGCTTGGCAACACACTCTAGAGAGGAACTGTGCGCCTTCCTGCTGGACGATTCGGTCGAGCATGATGATTACATCGCCGAATATCTCTACTGCCACGGCCAAGACGAGGATTCTGTAAACAGCTTGCTTGACGCCATCTATGAGATGGATGAACTGAAACAGATAGCTGGAGCCACCCTTGGCCAGGGAGATCGGTGCGAGATCGAGGAGCTGTCCGATCAGGCGCGGCAAATCTGTGAGCGTGATGATGCACACGCCCCGTTGGTTCAAGTGCTGGCGGAAGCCTTGCAGCACTGCCTGGAGCATGAGGCCAGTGGATCGCTCAAAGAGTTCAACCCCCATGATTTCCCAGGCACAGCCGGTGATGGGGTTTCTCTTTTCGAGAGCATTCTGGTGTGCCTGACTAGGGATTTTCCAAATCTAGAGCAGAGTAGCTATGACGGTTTTGACGGCATTGTCAGCGGCTCTGGCTTCCCTGCAATTGGGTTACCGCTGAGTCCTGATCAACTGCGCACCGTCACCCTGCCAGTTCTAGATGCGCTATCGCTGACGCTAGGTCTGTTGCAGCGAATCGCCGACGCTTTAGAGGAATGCGGTAATGCTGAGTGAAAAAGTTTCGAGCAAGGCCATGCTGATACATCACCACAGCCAGACCGGCGTGGTCACCGTCACCAGTCACAGCGTCATCGCGCTGGAAGATGGTAAGGCCGGCTTCACGCTGGGCGCTGGGAGGGCATTCAGTCCCTACGACAAATCCGAACTGGCTGCTCTGCTGTTGAATGAGGATGCCGGAGCTGAATTTCTCCCTGAGAGTTATCTGTTCAGCTCACGCACCGTCTTGGCGTGGTACCGCCGCCCTGGTGTGCACGATATTCCGATCCTTGGCGAGCGCATACGCGCCCCGCTGCCGGGCTTGATCTTCATCGCTGCGGCCAACCAATCCTTCCGTTGCTTTGCGTTCAAGGGCAATCAGCGCCCGACGCCGGAGACAGAACTCTTCTATGCCCCGTTGGGGAACGTGTACCAAGGCGGAACCTTCTGTACTGGCAGCGGCAATGTTCCCCGCGATGTTCGACGTGAGAACATCCCGGCCTGGGAGAGCTTCGTGCTGGAGAGCGACAACACCCACAGCGGTACGGTTGAGCCGGTGGCGGGTTGCCGCTCGTTTGAGGCCTTGAAGGAGTTCTATCGAGCACTGAGCGAGAAAGGATCGAAGCGGTTCCCAGCCTCGAAACTGGTTTCAGCAGGGTCATACAGTGGCCCGCTAACGCTAGCGCAAGCTATCAAAGGGGGTGCGCGATGAGCGTTCATCCGATCACAGCTCACCAATCGCCGATCTACAAGACGCCAGCCTCGTGGGTTGAACGCGCACCACGCATTGTGGTTGTCGGGGCCGGTGGCAATGGCAGTGAGGTGGTTGATGCGCTGGCCAGCTTCCACCATGCGCTTCGCTCCCTCGGCCATCCAGAGGGTCTGGAGGTCACGGTCATTGACGATGCCATCGTCCGCGAGCCGAACCTCGTACGTCAGCGTTTCTGGCCGTGTGACTTGGGCCAATTCAAAGCAATCAGTTTGGTGAATCGTTACAATCTCATGCTGGGTACGTCCTGGGAGGCCCTGCCCTTCCGATTTCCAAGCCAAGAGACGATAGAGGCGATGCGCGCCGCCGACTTGATCATTTCCGCTGTTGACCTTTCTTCGGCCCGTCGCGCAATCGCCAGCAGCGCGCTTCTATCCCGACACTGCATGTGGCTTGACCTCGGCAACGAGGCCCGCCATGGACAGGTTGTGTTCGGCGCTGCGCATGTAGACAAGAGGGGCATCTACCCCAACGTGATGGACGCTTACCCTGAAATCGAAACGCTCGAAGATGACACCAAAAAATCCTGCTCGGTTGCGGAAGCCATTCGTTCGCAGGACTGCTTGGTCAACCGGGCAGTTACAACTGCCGGAATGAGCATTGTGTGGGAGTTGCTGCGGACGGGGAAAACCGATAAGCACTGGATCACAGTGGATCTGGCGTCCGGCTCTCAAAACGCCTTTCCGTTCCCTGCTGTTCCGCAATCTGCCTAACTCAACCACTCCCGTCTTCGCATTGATCCAGCCGCTGCTCCATCTGCGATATCAGGTCAGCGGCTTTAACTTCGAGGGCTTTAGACAACCTCATAATCAAGGGAAGTGTGGGCAGACTCTCGCCCCGCTCGATTTTCCCCAGGTGCGCCCGCTCAACCCCAGCCAGGAGAGCAAGTTTCTCCTGAGCTAGGCCCGATTTTAGGCGTTCTTCGCGTACGACATTGCCAAAAGCTCCTGCCACCTGAGGGTCAAAGCTTGATGTTCCTGCCGGTCGCCCGCGTGTAGGTGGTCGCTTCTCCATAGACAGAAGCGTTATCGGCAGGAACAATTAAAACCACGTTTAAGAATACCCGTTTCGCTATTTACGCTATGCCCAGAGGGCCAGCGGAGCGGTTTTATGTGCACACTCCCCTGGTTAGGACTAGCAAATATGACTCACGTTGACCCCTCCGTACCTCAGCACTTGGCAGAGCTTTACCAGGAACTGAACGCATCGAGAGCGACCCTGCTGGCATTGATTGAGGCCGAGGGTTCCGGCATCCATCGGCGGACACTGGATCAGCTTGATCGCATGATTGCAGAGATATTTTTTCCACTGGAGTTCGTTGTTTACAGCGAGGAAGAGACGGTGCCTTCGGATGATCCGGCGTCTGCCACCCCGACCGGGTATGCGTGGCGAGTGACTGGCCGTGAGGGCGAGATCAGGACGCTCCGGTGTGACGAAACCGGCCAGGAAATATCCATCTCGATTGGAAGAGCCATCACAGACTTCGCTTTGGTGCCCAATCACCTACCGGAAGCCTACTTTCCCGATCTCGATCTCACTCCGGCGCAACTGGAGGGGAAATATGCACAGCGTGGCAACGATCACCCTTTCTTGACCAATTACCAGTGGCTTCAAGCAGTGCGCAACAACCAGACCCAGTTTGGATACTGGCAGTGGGTTCTGGCTCAACTGCTGGCCCTGCACCGACGCTCGCTCCCCTAAAGCCCCGCACGAATACCGCGCCAGCCACTGATGCACCTCGGGGCTTGGCGCAGGCCACTCGAAAGCTTCCGCCCGCCCTGTACCTCTTACCCAGATAAATTCCTCTTCAATCGGTGTGGGAAAATGCCTGCCCCGACTTGGGATATCTGCGCCGGCCTTTATCCTAGTCGCAGGCAAATAGAGGAGACCGCGATGCGCACTTTCACCGGCACAATTAAGACTGATGTACAAGGATCTGAGGTGGAATTTGAATTCGAGGTCGATGACAACGCTACTGCTGAACAGATCGAAGCCGAGGCAAAACAGGCGGCGTTTGAGCTTGTCCAGTGGCATTACGAAGAAGTGAAGTAGGAAAGTGCCCATGAGCGAGCAAGTAACGATGCAGTTCGGCCCCCTGGAGCTGCGCAAGACAGAGGAAGGCTGGCAGTACCTGAGCGAAGGCGTTGGCCATGAGCCTGATACCTGGTGCGATGCTACCAGTGTGCTTGGGCCGTTTGGCGGTTCAGGTGTGAACGATCTGCTTGATGAGTTGGCTGCAACAAAAGCCAACGCAGAAGCACGCGAATCCGAGCTTGTAGATGTTCTCCAGCACATTCGAGGAAAAAGTTGCTGTTCGGACGCTTGGGATGCCATTGACGAGGTTGTGCCGTATAACGACGCGCTATACAGCTGATACAAGAAAATCCCGCAGCAGACCACGGCCCCTTAATTGGGGCTAAGTCCGTGAGATGGTGCCAATTTTCGGTTACGCAACGATGTCTTGGTCATCAAAGGTATGACGCGCTGAAGGAGTGCTGAACATGTTGGGAGCTGCATTTATCGCCGATATAGCTGGTCTCTTCTACTGGCTGTTGATCCTACTGGCAATTGGCGCAGCCCTCACTTGGTTGTGGACGTTCGTCGATCACCTGGACATCCGCAAGGGTTGGCAAGCTCTGGTGGTGTGCGCCGTGACGATAGTTCTTGTGCGTGTCGTTGGGGCACAGGCCGACCACTATCGGGCGATGGCGACCGCTGCTGGAACCGGGCTACAGCCGGGCGATGGCCTGGGCATCTTCTTCATGTTCTTCATGGGGGGCGGGCTACTTGTAACCCCATTCGTGCTGCTTTTCTCGGGTAACGGCAGCAAGAAGGAAGGCAGTGGATAACCGAGTACGCACCCCTCGCATAAATCTCGATCTCTACCAACTCGGCGGTAAATCCACCGAAAAGCGCTAAAGGCGTCAATCATAATGCTCTACATCCTCCTATGCTCCGTTGTTCTGCTGATCGTGGTCATTGGTACCGTCGCTCGCGCTACGTTGGCCTTGGTTTCCCCCGGCCCTGGGCAGCGGCTACGTCAAATGGTTCTCGTGCTGGCTTCCTATGCTGTAGGCATGGCCTACTGCGCACCACTGCTTTACCTCTTCTTTGGCCCAGATGGCGCTCCGGGGGAAACTCTTGGCGTCGATACTGCGCGGCTAACCGTCTATCTGCTTTTGGCTGCCTCAGTGGCCCTACTCTTCTACATCCCCTCGCTGTGGAAAAGAGCGGCTGACTCCAAAGGCTTTTGGCCGATGGGCCAGCTGACACTCGTTGCTTTGGCATGCTTCGTAGGTGGTAAGTCCGCATATGACCACCTGACGTTCTTCAACAACGATCAAGCTGGCTGGGCAGATGTTGCTCTCATGAAGGAAATAGGAGAAATAACCGATATGCCGGGATGCACCAGCCCGGTTGCCTTTGTCCGGTTCCAATCCACTGGCCCATTTGAATACCGCTGCCCTGGCTTGATCGTTTTCAACCGGCTTTCATCGCAGCCTTTCGGCCCATGGCCACACAACGATAACGGCTCAAGCCAGCAGCTCGCAGATGTCATCCTGAAAATCAAAAGCGAAGCGAAAGTGGCGAAAGACTCTGAAGAGGAGTCCGCCCCGCTATGAGTGCGAAAGCCCGCAAGTCAAAGCCAGCACAGCCACCGGCTGAAATGCCTATTGAGTGGCCGCGCGCCGACCCGGCCGAGCTGGCCAAGTTCGACCCGGCGTCGAAGGTCTGCAACATGAATTGCGGCCCTCACAAGAACGACCCACGCAGCCATGCCGAGCGGCTGTTTCTGTGTGACGACTGCTAACCCAAGGAACCAGAAGCCCGACAGGAGCTGACCCAATGGAGAACGAAAAATGACTGATATGCCTACAGGAACATTCACTATCGGCGACCCGTTGCGCTCCAGTGGGAAGGGCAAAACGCCCATTGCTGACGCATGCGCTGAAGCAGAAAAGATGTTGGCCGAGTATCGCCACGCCCTCAGAGATGGTGTCGACGCGGACAGTGATCGCTATGAGTTGGTGTGCATGCATTCGCTCATCGGACACAAGAATGTCGGCCTCGCATATAGCGTCGAGCTTCAGCGGGCATACCTGCTGTTTGCTGATGCTGACCGCCCCCAGCCCGACTACGAGCCGCTGTGGCTGTTGGATGCAGCCAAAGAACTCACCCTGCTTATGCGAACGCTCGTGGTACCAGATAAGTCATCAACTGCAACGACGTACTGGGGTGGCGTCAAGCGAGGGCCGATCATTGCGTACCGCTTCAAACTCGCCTATGCGCCCACAAGCATCAAGTTCTAGGAACCCATCCATGGAAATGAAATTTCGCACCCAGTCCGGTGCCATCGTCACCACCGATCCTATGGCTGAGGGGCAGACACCCCTGGAGCTTGCAGATCCTGCTGCTGAGCGTGGCGTAGGCCAAGTCGAGCCTGCACACCTGCTGCGCAAACAGATCGAGGGTGTGATTCGTGAATACGGTGCAGATCCTGCGGAAGCCGCTCTGGCGGTCTGCGTCATCCTCGACGGGAACTTGGGCCTGGCTGAAGACGGCTGGTTTGACGATGACGAAACCGTGCTGAACGCGATCATTGCCGGCAACCAGGCTGACGACTGATCTGTTTGACGAAAAGCGGAGGCGAAAACATTGGTCTGGATCAAGACAAAAGACCTCATGCCTGCTCCAGGGGTGCCCGTGCAGTGCAAACTCAGGCATTGCAGCAGTGGGACTGTCCAGCAGCATCGCCTAGTCCGCGTGGTCGAGGACGATTGTACCTGGCGAACTGCCGGCGACCTTTGCGAAGTGAGTTATGACTGGGACGTGATCGAGTGGGAGTCCGCCTAGGGCAACGGAGAGGGAACAAAAATGATGAACGTACCTATGGGGTTGTTAATTCTGGCAGTGTCATTTTCTGTCAAGGCGGCAGGTCAAGGCGAACCGATGGAACCGTTCCTGGGCATCCTAAAACTGGTAATAGCTCTCGGTGGCTTAGTTGTGGTTTTGACTGCGGCACGTTGGCTGTATAGCTGGTACCAATGTCGAAAAGTAACCCGTACCGCCACTGAATCTGTCAAAGAGCGTGTCGCTCGTGGTCAGAAGCCCTATTGCTAACTCCCATTCTTCAGTGGAGTTTTGCAGGGCGAACCCCGTTAATGCCCACGCCCCGCTTAGCGGGGCTGGGGTCATAGGAGAGGGCCACTTTCGGGCCTCACAATGAAGAAGGACACATCATGGCAACTGAATCTCCGTTTCTGAAGCACCGAGAGATCTTGCTCCACCAATCCTACAGCGCCGCTGGCGCGCTCCAAGATTTTGCCCTGAGCTGCTACAACGGCCAGCTAGGGCAGTTCCGGGGTGACGCCCTGGCCAACTTCGACCAACAGCACTTCGCAATTTTTGTCGAGATGGCCACCTACTACCACCAGCACCGCGAGAATGATCCACACTTGCTCGAGGTCGGCGCGGCCATCTGGGCGGATCGTCGTGATCGCGGGCGAAAGCACTTGGCCGAGCTAGCCGAGCACCGTGCGATCAACCCGAAAGAGTACCCGGACGGCTCGGAGCGAGATTATTTCGACCAGTTGGATTGGCTGAACCGGCAAACTGAACGCATGAAAGCGAAGGGCTGGATCGACGAATAAAACTGAATGGAGACCACGATGGCAAACGCACCCAGCGAGTTGATGCAGCAACAAGATGACCCTGTGTGGTTCGTGGAGGAGCGCCAGCTGAACGGCGACTGGATCGCCATCGACCGCGCGGACGATCAGGCCGAAGCCGAAGCGAAGTTGAGCCATGCCGAGAACTGCCTTCCAGGCACGTACCGTCTGAATCGGTCGGATTGGTGAGCCCGGCCACGCAAGAGCCATCCCATCCAGGAGAAGCGCAGCCAAGTAGCAGCCGATCGTGCTCTGTTTCCTGTAGATGATTTCTCCTCGGCTTCCTCCTGTCGCAGGGAGGAGCCGCCTCCACCGCCCATCAGTTGGGATTTCCCGTTGCCGCCGTAGGCTGAGTCTGTAGGCACCAGGTAGGTGCTCAGAGGACAGCCAATGCACCCGTCAATCTCCCGCGCACACCAGTTCGACGACCAGGTAGTTATCCCGGCACTGGGCCAGCAGCTCACCCTGCTTGGGTTCGAGCCTGAGCCTGCTGTGCTGGCAGAGGGAACCTATTTCGATGCGCCGACAGTGGATCTGGACAGCTATGACCACGTTGTAGTCTGTGTGTCTGGCAAGGACAGCATCGCTTGCCTGCTGGCACTGATCGAACAGGGTGTGGATCTGCGTCGTGTTGAGCTCTGGCACCATCGGGTGGATGGTGCAGAGGGGAGCACCCTCATGGACTGGGCTTTCAATGACAGTTTCATCGAGAAGTTCGCAGCTGCATTCAATCTGCCGCTCTATTTCTCCTGGTTGCAGGGTGGCATCGAGGGCGAATTGCTCAAGATGGACGCCTACTCCAAGCCTCACATGGTCGAAACTCCAGGCGGAATTATCTGCTTGGATCGGGATACCAGTCGGACATCACCGGCGACCCGCCGCCGGTTTCCTCAGCAAAGCGCCAGCCTGACAACACGCTGGTGTAGCTCCGCAGCCAAGATCGATGTAGGCCGTAGGGCCATCACCAATCAGGAACGCTTTCTCGGTACCAAGACCTTGTTCGTCACAGGTGAGCGCCGTGCTGAGTCGAGCAACCGCAGCAAATACAATCAGCTGGAACCTCACGCCGTCGACCGGCGCAAGGGTCGCCTCGGCCGGCACGTAGATGCTTGGCGACCGGTGCTGCACTACAGCGAAGAACAGGTGTGGGAGCTGCTTTCTCGTCACCGAGTGGAGGCACCTGTCCCCTATCGCTTGGGCTGGGGTCGCTTCAGCTGCATGACGTGCATCTACAACTCCCCGAAGGTATGGGCCACCATCAAAAAATACTTCCCTGAGCGGGTTACCCCGATAGCCGGTTACGAGGACGAGTTTGGGTGCACTATCAGCCGGCAGAAAATCAACGTGGTGGATCTGTCGGCCACAGCGGAAGCGTTCGATATCACCGATCTGGACGCACTTGCCCAGGCGCGCCAGCGCGAGTACGTACTGCCGATATTCACGCCAGAGGGCAAAGCCTGGCAGTTGCCAGCTGGAGCATTCGTAACCGAAGGCTGCGGATCGGTTTAAAAAACTCCTCCTCGAGACTCGTCGGCCGAGAGCATGATTGCCAAGGAAGGCGGCGAGTACGACTGGCTCAAGCCCCTGAACGACTTGCGGAACTACATCAAGGCCCGCCACTTCGATCCGAGCGCTCGATGCTGGCTGGCGCGCACGATTGATAAGGAAACGGGGACGATAAAAATCGCTCCGAATTCCTACTCGCCGGCATTCACCAAAGAGCTGTTGGGAATCATGCTCACGATCCAGCTCGACGAGTTTGACGCCGCCCAGCAAGCCGGTATCAAACCGCGCTTCACGCTCCTGGATATCCAGCAACTGCTGGCGGTCGAGGCGCTTTGGGGCCGGTATGGATACCAGAAGCCGTTTACCGCAATGAGGGTGTTCCTGGAGGTCTACGAGCAAGGTGTTCGCTATGAGATCCCAGACATCGCGGCGCTGCCAAAGTACACCGAGGCAGACCTGCGCTACCCCGAGGTCGAGGTGCCGTTCTGTGATGATCAGTACCAGGGAATGTTCAACGGCCTGCGCAGTATTTCCCATGCTGCTGCCGATGCTGAGTTCCTGACCACAACACGCAGTGGCATGGTGGTCATGGACGTGGTGACCAGCAGCGGATTCGAGATCGATCGCGAAGGTGCAGAGCTGTTCGTGAACTTCGAGCTGGATAACGCCCTGTCCCGCGTGACCTTCGACCAGTCTCCGACTGCGGGGCTGCATTACCTGATGGGGTTGGGAACCATCGCGATCTACAAGGGCGACCATGGCGACTGGGATCGGATGATGCGGATGTCCAACCAGATTTTCAGAAGCGATCTTCAGCCCATCCTGCATGACCGCGCTGCGCTGATTGCCCGCCTGGGTGGTAGCTCACTGGGTCAGATCGATCTGTTCTGATTCGGGCCGTGTAAGCAACGACCATAATCCTGTGCGACTATACTGTTTTTACATACAGTGAGGCGTGCTATGCCATCTTCGGAACTGCCGCCATTTGAGCCGGTGACGCTCGACGAGTTGCGTCGCATTTGGTCAGCACATGACGATCCTGACATACGCCGCCTGGCGCTCGAAGTAGCTCGATATCGGCGTGTGCTGGCAGAGGTCGACAAGCTCTATAAGACCGTCCACCAGTCTTGGCGCGACCAGGTGGGCGGTGATCTGGTGGCCCTGCACCTCTTGAAACAGGTCATGTATCACGAACGGATGCGCTTGCCCTAATGGCTGGCTGCTTCGTTCTACAGCGCCAGCAGTGCGCCATCAGGATTGAATACGCTCGAAAGTTATTTGGACAGCGCTAACACATGCGCGATACGCAGCGCTGGAATCTTCCTCCAGCTTCCTTAGGATGGCGCGCCCGGCCAGACTCATTCCGCCGTCACGGAGGCTGCCAAGCTCGAGAACCGCGCTCAGGGCCGCGTAATCACTGTTGAACTGCTCCCCGTCATCTTGATCAGCAGTTCCGTCCTTGATCTTTTCAAAGTAGGACATCACTGCCTCAAAGCGGTTAGTGGCTGACTGAATCATGGTCTGTTCCAGTTGGGGCAACGCTGGATCTGCATTCAAAGCTTCATCGCACCGCCGAGTCAGCAGGTCGTGCAGCAGATCGGCATCATTGGCCGCATCCACACAATCGCGGTGGAGCGCATTCTCCAAACTGCTCTTCAGCCAGTAGCTGGTTTCAGGGTTGCTGAGTACCGCTTGAATTTCTTCGTTGATGGCCACTGTTCGATTCCTCTGTCCGGAAGGCGTTGTGTGCTCAGCGATTCACTGCCGGAGCACTGGGGAGGTTGCGGTTTTCCTGCGGAGCCATCGGTTGCCCCATCAGCTCAAACGCCGGCGAAATGAACTCGGCTGTCATGGCCTCGGAAAGCGCCTCCAGCTCGAAGTCGGTCACCTGAAAGCTCCCTGGCCAGATCCTGATGAGTGCCGATTTTCGTGCGACAAGGAATTTCTCCTGTTTGAGCATGGCCTCGTTGACGGCGATACCAACAGCCTCGACAAGCGCATCGCGGCTCCTGAAGAAATGAGTCATGGAGGAAAACGGGCAGTCGATCGGCACTCCGTCGACGATCATTTGATTCGGCTTCAGGTCGATGACGACGCGATTCGCCACCACTTTCCGCTCCGTCCACTCAAGAAACCAAGCCCCGAGAGCGCCAGCAGCAGCGACGATGCCGGCTACTACCCAGGTTCCTTGGCTGGGTGCTTCTACGTCAGGTAACGCAGCAAGCGAGCCCAGTAACGGGAGGGGCAGTATCGCCATCCCCAGTAGGGCTTTCGACAGATCATTCATTATGCGTCCTCGCTAAAAATTGCACGTCGTCGTGTGCGCTTCAACTGCATAACCGCGGCTTGCAGTAATCAGTTGCACCTTACTTTCCAATAACTCGGCGATGATCTTGATCGCTGCCTGACCTCCCAAGCTGTACAGGTGTGCGTCTGCTTCTAGCTCGAACAGGCGTGTCGTACGATCCGGCGTTGTCATGATCAGCAGCAGTACCTGCTGCATGACATGCTCAAACGCCACCTCACAGAGTCGGCGACACAGACCAGTCTTACGGTGAACCGGCGCAAGATAAATGGCCTTGAGCATCAGATGAAAGCTGGTCTCGCCTTTGCTCTGGAGTGCTGTCAACTCAAGGGAACACAGCCCAGCCAAATTGTTGCCAACCCAGATCTCGTGGCACCCTTCGGCCGGGAAATTTGTAGGCGATAGAAGATCACCTTGTGGGCGATCTGATTCGTCGAAAATCCGCGCCCTTTGCGGTGGTGTTGAGAGGCGGTAAGTAACCATCACTGCTCTGCTCATAGGCTCCCCACCAGGATGGTCGTCGAGGTGCAGTACCGCTGGTTGGAGTTCCGGCAGTAGTTTGATCAGGTCAATATCTTTCATAAGGGAAACCGTTGGATCGCTGATGTCGGCCGATTATTCCACGCCGTCAGCGCCAGCAAGGCCGTAATCAGGTCGTAAAGCGGTCAGAAAACGTTCTCCCTACTCAGGGGGATAATTTCTATCTGGAGTGCTTGTATCTGGCCCTATCAGGCATTGCGCCAGCGGCCGTTGGGATTTCGGTAGGAAATGAGACGGTGGCCACCTCCTACCAGGAACCACCAGCATGGAAATCAACCGCCTCCCCGCTTGGCTTCAGGCTTACCGCGATGGCCATCGTCAAGGCAATGCCCAAGCGCTAGCAGCCTATGCCGATTACTACTGCATGGACGGGTCAGCCGACATGGAGCTGGATATTGAGGAGCGGCTTGGCTACATCCCTCCGCCGATGGTCTCGTATGCAAGCCGAACGGGCACACGCCGCAACCTCGCAGCAATGCGCGGGGCGGGTTGGCGTTTACTCGTTTCTGCGGCCGGGGTTCTGCGCACTGAGGGGTTCGAGCATTACGCCTTGGACAACGGAGCGTGGAGCGCTTTCCAGCAGGGCACGCCGTTCGATGAGCGTGCTTTCGGCCGTGCCGTGGATCTTCTTGGCGAAGACGCTGACTGGGTTGTCCTACCTGACATCGTGGCAGGTGGAATGGAGTCGCTGGATTTCAGCCTGCGCTGGCTGGATCGGCTAAAGGGATTCCCTCAAAGGTTGCTCATTGCTGTGCAGGATGGAATGGAGCCAGACGATGTGCGTGAGTTCTTGAGCCCATCCGTAGGGATATTTCTCGGAGGGAGCACCCCTTGGAAGCTGCAAACCATGGCTGCCTGGGGTGTCCTTTCTCGTCGCCGCAACTGCTACTACCACGTTGGCCGGGTCAACAGCGCTCGACGGATCGGAATGTGCGCTGCCGCCAGTGCTAATTCCTTCGACGGTACCAGCGTGACACGCTTCGCCGACACGCTGCCTGCGCTCCATGCCGCGCTGTGCTATGCCGATGACCAGGGTGATCTTTTCTCTCTAGCGAAGGAGGACGTTGCAGCCACGCCATTCAATTGCTGTTGGCCGCTGCCTTCGAGACAGCACTGTTTTCATGGAGCCCACCATCATGAAGATGGGGTTATCTGAGCTTTCGCTGCCGTGGACATATCAGACGCCCAGTCCCGGAGATAACCAGGAACGATGAGCTTGTGACGAGCTCTCGATCCACCCGTGTAAAGGGCTGCAAAAGCCCTGCTCGCCGCAATGCGGTCACCAGGCCCTACTTGACTGAGCAAGTCTGGCGCGAGCATCACAGCGTCGATCTCTGAATTGCGTGCGTCCATGACCCGGCCGAGCTGTAGCGGGGCTGTCCCTGACGCATCGAGGTTGAGTAACGATGCCTCGAACTCTGATGAGCTATAGCCCTTACTGAGCATCCGGTCGATGCGCTGAAAGCTACTATTTTTGCTGCCCATGTCCGCCCGGAGATCATCCCAGTTGGTGTACCTGAAGAGCGCGCTGTGGGTTGGCCGTACCTGATCATGGAACAGGCCAATGCAATCGAGAATGAACCGGCGGAAAGTGTTGATTGCTCCAGGTAGCAAGCTGAAGGTCGCGCCAGCGCTCCCCAGGCGCTGAAACCACTCGAATAATCCCCACTCGGAATCAACCAGTATCGTCACGGCCCCGGTGGGAACCTCTGGCTTGTCGTAGTAGACAACCTTTGTCTCGATGCCGTTGTTGCCCTCGAGCGAAGCCAATTTCAGTATCGGGTGTTTGTCGATGAGGGGGTTTATGACTCCCTCGATCTGCCGGCCGGCGCGAATGGAGTGGGTGATCTCGTGCTTGCGGAGTGTGCTAGCCCGTTGGTAGTAGCTCCCATCCAGGCGCTGGCATGCGTCACCCAGGGTAATCACGGGCTGGGTACAGCGGTCGAGAAATACCGAGAGTGGCCAGCTCAGGTCGTGAGCTTCATCGACAATGATGTGGGTGAACTCCAGACCTATGACCGCCTCATGAAGAAGGGTCATGTGCTTGATTCGGTGATAGCCGCGAAGCGGGAGCTGAAGGCGCTGATCGGTTGGTTCTATGGTCTGGTCCCACAGCCTTTGCGCATACCCTACCAGTACCAAGCGATCTACGGCATCGAGGGTAAGCCCTTTGGGGATGTGCTGCTCTGATAAGGCAAGGTCAGTGCTGTTGCAAAAGGAGGCAACCATCCTCGCGCAGGCCGTGGCTACTTGGGCTGGACTGAGCCTACTTATCGACCCGAAGCCTAACCGGGAAGCGATGTCTTCCGGGGTAACCTGGTGCCGAGCGGATGCCCGCTTGCCCGGCCTGTAATAACCGACACTTCGTTCAAGCACGTAGTTGGCGAGATCTCCGAACGTCATTCCTCTCACGTTCGCGGCTCCGATTCGCTGCATCAAGGCCTGGAGCTGCACCGCGGTGAACGCCAGCACGAGTGGTCGACATGATGAAAGCGAGTCCACCAAGCGTTCGATCATGTGGGTCTTGCCGGTACCAGCCAGGCCCTGGATATGGATGCTCTCATCGGGTTCGGCGTGAATAACGCGAAACGTCCGGCTCTGCTGATTCGACAGAGAAATTGTTTTCCCCGATGGGGTCTCGAACGAATGCTTGAGCGGGTTGAGCTTTTGGGTGTGCGCTGCACAGAAGTTGAAGTCCCAGTGGCCACCATTCAGGAATTGCGTCGCGTCCAGCGTCTCCTCATCCAGGAAGCGCAGCCGCAGCCGAGGCATAAGCGCCAGCCCTCGCTCAAACAACTCTCGCTTAAATCGGCCGGCAATCAGGCTAGAAAACGTACCAGGTGGATGCGTTTGGCTCAGTTCCGTTCCAACTGAGATCAACTCGGCCAGGGCCTTCTCAACGAGCATTTCGCTTTTCGGCTTTCCGTCCAGGGCCGGTAAATTCTGGATGACAGCCACCGAAGCCACTTGGGGCACGTCCCACTGCCCCAGTAGGACACGAGCAGAACTACTCGGATCAACCAAGATGTCGGCCTGTGAAGCCAGCAGTGGGATGTAAAGAACCGGGTCGCTCACACTTTTATCTCGGTGAAATGAACATCGTCGACCGCCACCAGCACTATCGCCGGCGGCGGGCCCAGCTATCCAGTGTATGCCAGGCCAGCCGAAGGTCACACTTTCTCAACGCCGGTACCAGTTGAGCTGGTAGCACCTGGCGTCCTCGGGAATCTGATCGGGTGGCCAGCGCAGGCAATCCAGATACAGGCGCTCAGGTTTGCTTGGGCTGGGCCGAGTAGCCTGCACCAGGTAGGCCGAGCCACCGGAAGTGAGGATGTAGTCGCCAGCGCTCAGGTCGCCAGCGCCATCGATGTACAGCTTGCATGGGGTGTAAGGTTGGCCGCGACTAGCCATATTCAGCGATCCTCAACTGCGGCGATGACATGGCCATCGGCGAAGGCCAGATCCAGCTTGCCTGCATCGCGAGCCTGCTGGGCACTGCTGATTATCTCCCCACCAGGGCCACGGACTAAGGCAAAGCCTCTCCCGAGCAGTGCAAGCGGATTTGTCTTGTCGTAGACCGTGCATGCAAGCTCCAGGCGCGAAATTTCCTTGGCGATCAGCGCCCTACTCAGGGAAGCCACCCTCGAGGCGGCAAACAGCCCCCTTTGGCGCTCAGCTACACACAGACCAGCCCCGAGCCTTGAAAATCGATCCTGCGCGAGCTGGAGGGCCATGCGCTGTTGACTGAGGAGGCGGTCTCGGCCTTTGTCGAGGCTGCTTTGCTGTTGCAACAGTTGCCGATGCTCCCCATGGAGCGTTTCCGTCACCCGCCGGCTGAAGGTGCTCCAAGCGCGATCCAGATGCGGGGCTTGCCCAGACACCAGGCGCAAGATCATGCCGTTGGCCCGCTCGACCTGAGCCCGAGCAGTTGAGGCCTCAGACATGAGCGCTGTTTTGATGAACCCGATGACCTTCGATGGTGTGTCGAACCGGCGGTGTGCCACGAGGTCAAGCACGCATTCGTCGATCTCGTGCCCAATGCCGGTGAATACCGGCACAGGCAACCGGCACACCCAAGCCGCAAGGTTCGCGTCGTTGAGCCAGGCCAGATCGCTTTTCGCCCCACCCCCGCGGATGATGCATACGGCGTCGAATGGCTGCTGTTGATGTTGCTCATGAACCGTCCGCAACGCAGAGCGGATGCTGTCTGATGCATCACGCCCCTGGAACGTCGCTGAGAAATACTCGAAGCCGCACACCTCGGCCGCAGCCAACTGCTCTGCATCACGCCGAAAATCGGCCAGCCCAGCAGCCTCGTGCGGAGCCACAACCGCAACGCGCCAGAACCCCCCTGGACAGGGAAGCCCCCGCTGTAGGTCGAACCACTGCCGCTCCTTCAGGGAGGCAATGATCTTCTGCATCTTGGCCTGCATGTCACCCAGCGTGTAGCTCGGGTCGATGCCGGTGACCATCAGGGAGAAGCCAAACTGAGGGGAAAAATCCGCCCTCACTTTCAGCAGGACGTTCATTCCTGCTTGAGGCAGGCCTCCGGTTGCCTGCTGCCACTCACCAAGTACCTTGCCGGCGACGTTCGCAAACATGGTGCACCGTGCTTTCGCGACCTCGGCTCCCTCACGCGACTCCAAGATGTCCATGTAGCAGTGGCCGTTCGGGCGGCGTTTGAAGTCGCTGAGTTCCGCAACAACCCAGCTGCTGTCTGGTACCGCAGCACGGACAGCCTTTTGGATCTGGGTAAGGTATGCGCTGAGAGTGAGGTGCTGCTCAACCGGATCAGGTGCGTTCACCGGACTGACCCTCTTCAGCGCCCAAGGTTGCCTGAACAACGCTCTCGATTCGGGTAAGCCGGTCGGCGCAGAACTTACGTGCATCCGCAAATTCGCGAGCAAGGGTCTCCAGCTCGTCGATGCTCACCTCATTGCGCTCCAGGCGCTTTACCGTCTGGTCGATGAAGGCGATGTTGGCTTCGTAGGTGTCTCGGCTCATGTGGGAAGTCCTGGGGAAGATGAGATCAATCAACGTGCCAATTGTCGCAGCTTCCCCAAAAGACCCAACCCTATCAGCCTTCAGGCTGAACCCACGTTGTCTGACCCTCTGGGATCACGCCCCGATTGCAGCCGTATTTGGACAGGTACAACACCCTGCTCTGCCGCAACCAGGCCTCAACGGTTGGAACGATCATCGCGGCATACTCGGCAAGGCTCGGGTGTTTCTTCCAGTCGCCATTGCCGATCGCGGATTCCAGCGAACGGTCATACCAGGCGTTGACCAGTTGCTCGACTCCAGCCAATTCTTCGCCGGCGGACGGTGCGGAATGGATCAGGTTATGCGCCTCGCGTTTCCTTTGCTCTCGGGTGGCATGTGCAGCTGGTAACGCTCCGAGGGAGAAAAGAGCGTCCTCAAAATTGAGGTGACGCTTCTCGTGAGTAGTCGAGTCCTCGACTACACCGGGGACGAAAGAAAAACGGCAGAGCTTGCAGTAGACCACGCCACTGTCCTTCCGCTCGTAGTGCTGCTCCAACGAGCGAGCGATCCACTTGCGAACTTCGTGATAGCTGCGTGCTTGAAGATGATGCTGCGCCATCAGGTTGAGGCGCTGCGCATGGCTCAGTCCTGGGTGAAGGGCCTTTGCCTGTTTGGCGAGCTTTTTGAGGTTTTCGATATCGCGGAGTGTGATTGGGTTTTGCATACGGCAGCCTCCAAAGGCTGATGCTCTGTGTCCACTTCGGAGCACCCTTGACATCCGCCCCGGCTTAACCGCCGGGGATTCCCTCTCCAGGACGCTCATGCCCGAGCGCAAGAATGTTTCTGGCCGCGTTCACGTCGCGGTCGTGAGTGACACCGCACTCACAGATCCATTCCCTTATTCCAAGCCCTGCGATACCTCTCGGCCTGCTGTCGGGCAATGCACCGCAACAGCTACAGGTTTGGGTGGTGTACGCCTCGTTCACTACCCTGAAGACGATGCCTGCGTGCGCGCATTTGTAGGCCAGCATCGTTTTCAGTTGACCCCAGCCGGCATCGAGCACCGACTTGGCCATCTTGGTTTTGACGAGTTTCTGCGGGCTGACATCGCCCACGATGATCGTGTTGCAGCGCTCGACCAGCGAGCGGCTGAATTTGTGCAAGGCATCCTTGCGCCGGTTGGCGATCTTCGCGTGGATCGCCCGCACGCGAGCCTTCTTGCTGGCCCGCTGGGCAATGGCCAGCTTGGACTCCAGGCCGCGGTAGAAACGGCCATTCTCCAGCCGCTGCCCGTCGCTACAGGTGGCAACGTCCTTCAGGCCCAGGTCGATGCCAACTGCCCCTTGGCCATTCAATAGCTGGGTATCCAGCTCGACGACGACATTGAAGTACCAGCGGCCTCGAGCGTCTTCGCTGAAGCTGCCGGAGCGGAAGCGGTACTGGCCTAACCCGTAGCTGTCCCAGACCTTGAAACAGTTGCCATTGTGGAACACCTGGCCGTTCTTCCAACTGGCAGCCCCTGTGTTGAACGGCACCCACCCCAGCGACCGCCGTGCACCACCAGACTTGCGCCAGTTCAGCCGCCTCTTACGAAACTGCTTGCGCCGGGTGACGTACTCAGCCGCGACACATTGCAGAGTCTGGCTGTGCAGGCCAAGTTCCTTACCTGCTCCCTTGGTGTACGGATGCAGATCAAAGGCGGATAGAAACACCCCACGCTCACGGATTGAGCGATGGCTGAGTTCGTTCAGGTAGTTCCAGACGAAATTCACGCTGCGTGCCATCTGCCGCAGCAGCGGCGCATGCTTGTCTCGAACGCGAACTTGGAGGGTTTTGGTGTGCTTCATGGCAATAGCGTGCCACAGAATCGGAATAACCCAAGGGCCGCTGCGCTACACACGCTATTCATTCACGGGCTGAACGCCGGGATTTTCCGCACAGCCTGGATAGGTGTTCCGTTGGTTTGTCGGTAGTGCTTTCGCTTTGCCAATGTGGACGGCAGGCACCTACCCGTGTGCCGAGGGGAATATCTCTGTCTCGATTGCGAACGTCAAGTGTGATGTCGAATTTCGCCCTGCTGGTTGAAATTTGAGCATCGCCGGGGGAGCGTTCCCAGACCGCCACGCCAGGACTTTATCCACAGGCTTACCCCCACTTTCAGGGGACAAACCTCGGACGAAAAAAATCCCGCTCAAGCGGGACTTATTCCTGGGCGCGACCTCATTCCAACAGCATGTGTTCGTCACGGCCCATAGGTTTGTGCAGAGAGACGCTTTCACCATCCATTTTGCCCTGAATGTACGCTCGGTACGCATCCATATCCAGTTTTCGGCGTTTCATCTTTGTGATCGGAACACCAGGATAATGTCTTTGGGTATAAGCGTGGATTGCCCGCTCCCCTTCTTCCGTAACGCCGGCAAATTCCTCTACTCGTTTATGTACGCCGATGATCCACGCTTCTGCATACAGCACTCCCGCTCTGCGCCTTTGCACTGTGCCCTGAATGCTGACCCCTGAGAGGTATTTTCTCTTGGAGTCTTTCAGTTGCCGGATAAGCACCTCATACGCATAGGCCGACATTTCAGCGCTACCGATTTCTCCAATAAAAATCAGCGATTGCCCGTCAGGGCCATAGCTGTAGAAACTCACACAGCCAAACGCTTTAGAAACCGTCATCGACAACATGCGAATCCATTGTGGCGGAACGCTTTTGGCTTTACCGATCCGCAGGGAAAATTCTTCCGTCTGGGTGGCATGCACATCGCCTATCTCCAGCTTGAACTTATCCATAAGTTTGCGGGCTTGCCGCATTGCTGCTTCGGCCTCATGCGGGTTGCTGGATTTGGCGAGCGCAAAACATTTCTTGATTCTGTCCAGTGCGCGAGCGCGCTTATTCTTGTCTCCAGTCGCGCACTCACTCACCGCTCAATCCTCCGCTTCGCGACACGTTATTAAGCATGACGCTTCAGCGACAACCAATATCTCCCCGTATTGGGGTTGCTCAGCAAGTATACTTGCTCCATCCCCTCAAAGGAGGTGTCCAACTTTTGGACGCCAGCCCCGAAATACTCCCCCAAACGCGACAACACTTTTTCCTGTTCTGCTTGCGGCTGGTCTTTAAGTTCATCGAGAACCATCTTCAGCTCTGTGATAGCGGCGGCAAAAAACGTTCTTGCTCGCAACGCATCCGCTTGCCCGAGCGTTGACTCGTATTCACTAAGCACTACCGCCATCGCCATAGAACTACGCTCACGCAACCCTGCGCACTCCTGAGTGAGTACGATTGCAATTAGGAGATCATGACTGCCCGGAATGTCTGCATGCAGCACCTCCAATATTTCCTCAGACCACTCCTTATCCGCAGGGAGGTTGTATCCTTCAAGAGAAAAACTACCGCTGGCCCCGATCAACTCATTAACGCCGTACATAAAATCCCCTTGTCCCTAAATTTGTGGTTCACCTTAACAACATGCATCCATCCGCTTCGCGACACGTTTAAAAGCGCACGAACGCAGCATCGAACTAGATCTTCCTGTTTGATTCGTAACTGATTCGGTTCATCAGGCAGTAGTCGACAGTGTATCCATCTATCCGGGTAACGATTTCCCCAGTCAAATCGAGCAGAGCAGATGCCCCTGCGTAAAATCCAATTCCGCCGCTGGCATATTTTCCGCTCCGAATCTGGAATCCTTTGGCGTCAGTGATGGATACGCCGGATATTTCGTGCCATAGGAGAAATACACCCTCCCCGTACAGGCCGTCATCCCGCACTGAAAAAAGAACCTGCCGGAGTTGGCTCCCATGGGCAACGCCTATGAAATCGCCGTTTGGTAGCACCGGCGGGAATAACCTGCCGTCATCTCTTTTTCTAAACTCCAAATGTCACCGCCTGTTCATTGCCGTGTTTCGCCGGCTCTTTATGTTCGATATCACGCTGGTGACAACCAATGCTGACTTGATCGACAAGCTTACGCAGCAAGCGATGCCGGTAATGCACATGCCAGTGAAAACCATCCCGTGGATTGCTGATGTCCATGCTCCGAGGTATGGCAGGTTCGCGAAGATCATTCGCTAGGCCCTCCCCTTACGCTCGCAGATTTGCCAGCCAAGGCTTTCATCGCCGCCCGCAGTTTCGCGCAGTCGGTTTTCGCATCGCTGAGTACATACCTCGATCCGTAGTAGGTCAGCCAGGCGGTTGCTAACCCGGCACTCAACGCGCCGATTGATCCAAGCAGTAGTTCCAGTTGTTCGCTCCCGAGCATGAGATTTACTCCCTCTCAATCCTGGCTGCTTACTCCAGCCCGCAAATTTGCGCTGTGCCAATGCTCCCACCATCGCAATCAATCCCAAGGATTTAGTGCGCTCCGAATCCGCTGCCCGCCCTCTACCTGCCCGCAGGTGCTTGCTCACTTCCGTTACACCCCCTTCACCCGCTTCGCGACACAGGTTCAGGAAAACCACCCTCACACCACCTCGCTTGCTTATGGGAGTCTGACGGTTCACCTCACATAGAGAGAAAATCGCATTGGGGCTAGTTTCATGCGCGCCGCTCTGAAAGGCCCGCGCAACGGGGCGTGTAGCGATATCCACGTCAGATGGTTGCCGTGAAGGGGTGTCGTCATCGCCAAAGGGGTGTCGTGAAGGGGTGTTGTGAAGGGGTGTTGCTGGACTGAAACGCCCGCCCGCTAAGGCGTCGCGGCTATTCAGCCGGGTCAGTTTGCAGCAAACGGTACTGTGAAGAGGTGTCGTCATCGTCGAAGGGTGTCGTGAAGGGGTGTCGTGAAGAGGTGTTGTAGGTCGGAGCCCTTGATTTTGTTGGGCTCCACCATTTTTCGGCACAGTTCCCAGGCGACTCGCTTAGTCGGACGTTGCGGGGTAATCATGAGTGATGAACGCAGAAATCGAGCCGTCAACCACGCCAGCTTTCTTCACCGCAGGGACAAGCTGACGGCGGACTCGCTGAATGACCGAGCACGTTTCCCGGATCTCGGCGAGCTGGATTTCGTAGGCCCGAACGATGTTCTTCAAGGGCTCCTTGACGAATGAGAACGACGAGACCGGGTACTTGCTTCCCTGACCCTTATTGATTGTCCGGATGACCCGCGGTTTCTTGGCTTCGCCTTCCTTGAGCCTCGGCAAAATGACTTTCGCCCATTCGATGGTGACGGCATTCGGGCTGGATTGCCGGATACGGATCACGATCGGTATGTGCCCTGGCTTACCTGCGTGCAGTGAAAGGGCTGTCTGGAAGAAAGAGTCGCGCAGCTCCTCCGCTCGGCCGACAAGGCTGGAATAGACGCGATCAAGCTCCGCTACTGCTGGGTGCTTGGGGGCTTCAGAGGGTGAGTTCATATGTTGCTCCTTTGTGGATGGGAGCATTTTGCGGGTCGACAGAGAAGGCGTGGATCGTTTTCAGACGCTAAAACGTCCTGAAAACGAAGCCCAAAGCTTTCAGGAAGGCTGATTATTACGGTGCGTCGTCATCTGGTGACCGGGTGATGCAGATATAGCGCTTGGGATTCTTTGGATGTGGGGTTTCATGTGCTGCGGGGTCATTCGCGTCGTCATCTGACGCACTTCTTTTGTCATTTTTTGCTGGGAGCGGCATTCGAATGGGTAACGCCTTAGGTCTGGATATTGGTTACAGCAACGTGATTGGCGTTTTTGGCAGTGGGGATGGGCATCCGGAGTCGATTATTCGCCCCTCGCAGGCCGCTCCCTTGAGCGTTCTGCCTGGGGATTCTGGGTTACGCGCTGGTGAAGTAATCGTGGAGGTTGATGGAGCGCCCTGGGTGGCATTTGCCGCGCCCGGCCGTGTTCAGGATGGACGAGAACTGCACGAGGATTACACGTCTTCGCACGCCTATGAGGCCCTGTTTAAGGGAGCTCTGCTGCATGCTGCGGGTGATAAAGACGTGATTGACTGCTTAGTAACTGGCCTTCCTGTCTCGCAGGCTCGCGATAAGGCCTATGTGGAAGCCCTAGTAAAGCGTATGACTGGGACGCATCGCATTACGCCAAAGCGAGAGGTTACCGTTAAGCGAGTAGAGGTTGTTGCTCAGCCGATCGGGACTCTGACAGAGATCTACTGCAACTCAGATGCATCGGAAGTTATTGAGGAGTCAGTTTCGATCATTATCGATCCGGGATTTTTCAGTGTTGATTGGGTCGTATTTGACCATCGCGAGCTGGTAGTCAACTCCAGCAGCAGCAGCCTCAAGGCTATGTCTGTTGTACTTGAAGCGTGCAATGAAGAGATTGCGAAGGATCATGGCGGTATTCCTGGCGTAGAAAAGATTGAACATGCGCTCCAGTCGGGTAAGTCATACATCCTGATTTATGGCCGCAAGGTTGAACTTGCAGAATATCTAGAGCGTGCTGCCGAACGTGTTATCCCATCCGTTTTCACTGAGATTAAGCAAGGACTTCGATTCCTGAAGGGCCGTGCTATCGACTGTGTGATCCTCGGCGGCGGGGGAGCCTCATTGTATGAGCCATTTGCCAGAAAAGAATTTCCCGATGCATTGGTAGTCAAGCCCGTGAACAGCGTAAAAAGCAATGCCGAAGGTTTCTGGCATATCGCACGCTCTTAATTTAACGGGTGCGCAAGGACGCGCTAAGGAGGGAATGTGGATAAAACGATGAGACTACAATGTCGAGTCACGCCAGCGACACAAGAATTGCACGCGCATCTTGAAACTATTGACCCCGATTATCGGGGTAAAAGACTTGTTGCAATGGCAGCGCTATATCTAAGCATGATTAGTGCGACCGAAGATGCTAAAAGCAAGCAAGCAGATACTCAGCAAGATAATATTGTTGCTGATGACAAAAAGGAACAGGTCAGTAATGAGCCAGCCTCTCGTCCAGTTGCCAGCTGGATAAGGGGGGCAAATGTTTAATATCCGTATCAGTTCTTTTATTGCAGTATCTGCATGCATTGCCATAGGTACTTCAGTGAGCGCTAAAGCTAATGGCTTTTCATTAAAAGGAACGATGTGGGAGCGAGCGTCAATGGCCTCCGCATGCAAGCCGGACCCTCTGCTTCTATATTCACTAGCTCTAAAGGAATCTAAAACATCTGCCGGAAAAGGGATGATTGCACCACACCCGTTTGCGCTTCGCAATGAACCTAGTGGCGCTCTGTACCCTAATACCTACATGGATGCCAAGGCTGTACTCGGCAAATATATTGCCGAAGACATCCTCACCGACATAGGGATTATGCAAATAAACTATCGTTGGAACGGCAATAGAGTAGCGCGCCCGGAGTTTCTTCTTGACCCCGAGGTGAACATCCGCGTTGGTGCTCAGATACTTTGCGAGTCGATTGCTCAATATCCTGTCGATATGCAACTTGCTATTGGTGGGTACCATACACGAAACCCAAAGCGTGAACTTGACGCACGCGAGTATGCGAGTAATGTGCTCAGCATTTGGCGTTCACTACAGCGTTTAAAGTAAGGGCAGGGACATGCGAGTTAAGATCAACGCATCGATGATACAAATGGGCCTGCGCTGGCTGACATCTGGCTTGCGGGATTTCAATGTCATTCTCGCCGAGCAGCGCTTGACTCAAAGCGATATGGTTTGGCTTTCGTCTTTGAGCGCGAACCAGCGTCAGTTGAACGCTGTAGATGCCCTTCCCGTTTCTCTCTACCGTGTTCACTACAACACCCTGAAAGTCGGCAGGGGCTACCTGGACGATGAGGAGTTCAGGGAGATTGGCAACAAGATGGTCATGTTCATGGAGTTTTGTCATTTCTCCCGCGTCAACGAAACAAGCCCTATTCTGGCTGTAGGCCTCGACGATGTTGGGTATCGGGTGTTCGAGGCAGGATCTTTCGACTCTCGCATGATGCTGGTGAGCCGCGGCGGGTTCTCGATTGGCACCAGGTGCAACCTCAGGAAGCTGAGGATGAACTTATCATCGCCAGATGATCAACTGAGAGACGTGACCACCGTATTGCTTGGCGACCTTCGGTACTTCCTGAAGCCTGGCGTAAGTGGCATAGGCCGGGTTAAAGACTATCCGTCTACGATGCCCCTCGATGTGGTTGCGACCGAGTTGCTTCAGCAGAAGCTACAGCCGAAGCTGGTCGCGCAATGGACAGGATTGAATGCAGACGAGGTAGTTCGGATGAAGCGCTCCTTGCTACGGGATACCCCCCTTGTCCAGTCCCAAAGCGGGCGCATACAGGCACCGAATAAGACACTGGCTGAAAGCCCTCTTCACAGCCTGCTCTACCTCACTGTGTACAGGCTGCTCGCCGACAATCCTCTTCGGCGGACGAATGCTCGCGCGGTGGTTGCGGCTCATCGTGAGTATGTGGAGCTGTGTAAAGCGGTTGGCGTCGAGGCCAGCGATATGATCTCCCCTTCCAATGGCTACCAGCTCAGCAACGCAATGAAGACCGGAGACATCACTCTCACCCCATGCAGCAAGTGCAAGGAGATCAATGCTCGTTACGCGCTCAAGCCCGGCCGATGCATCTGGTGCAACCACTGAACATCCTCTGCCAGGCCCGTAGCCAGGCGGCATGCCAAGCGGACGACTTGGGTTATGGGTGAGATGCTGTAGGGTCGGAAGCATGCAAAGGCGAAAAGTGACCTTTAGGCTTTACCCCAATGTCAGCCAGCAAGAACGGCTGGACGGCTGGGTGCGCCTGCACGCCGAACTGTACAACGCTGCGCTTCAGGAGCGCATCGAGGCGTACCGCAAAGCTGGTATCAGTATCAGCTACTACGACCAACAGAACACGTTACCCGTCATAAAACAGTTTCGGCCGGAGCTGGTCGAGCTGGGTAGTCATGCCCTGCAAGAGACCCTGCGCCGACTGGATCGAGCCTTTCAGGCGTTCTTTCGCCGGGTCAAAGCTGGCCAGTCACCGGGATTTCCCCGCTTCAAATCCAGCGCCCGCTACTCGGGCTTCTCCTACCCCGATCCAGCCGGCTGGAAGCTCCAGCAGCTCGGCCAGCGCGGCGGCACGTTGCGGCTGGGCAGCGGCAAGGGCGCGATGATGATTCGTCTGCGGGGCCGCCACCGTTTCGCCGATTTCACGCCGAATGACCTGACCCTCAGCCGCCGCCGCAATCACGCCACCGGCCAAGATCAGTGGTATGCCTCGATCACCCTACGGGTGCCCGAGTCCGCCTGTCGGCGTGAGCGAACAGGCGACGATGCAATTGGTATCGACCTGGGCGTCAGTCACTGGGCCAACTTTGATGATGGCAGCCAGATCGAAAACCCCCGCTGGCTGCGCGAGGCGCTGCCCCAGTTGGCCAACCTGCAACGACAACGCGCCAGAAGGAAGCGGGGTTCGCACCGCTATCGGCTGCTAAGCCAGGAAATCATCCGTCTGCACCAGCGCATTGCAGATGGACGGCGCGACTTCCTGCATAAACAAACGACTTCCCTGGTGCAGCGCTGCGCCCTGATCGCCACGGAAGAACTGCAACCCCAGAACATGAGCCGCAGCGCTAAGGGCACGGTTGAGAAACCGGGCCGTCGCGTGCGGCAAAAGGCTGGACTGAACCGGGAAATTCTCTCGGCCGGCTTCAGCATGGCGCATCAGATGCTCACCTACAAAGCGCACGAAGCTGGTTCCGTTTTGCATCTGTCCGATACGCGCCGATTAAAACCCTCGCAGCGCTGTTCAGCCTGCTGGGCCATCGTGCCCAAACTGCTCAGTGAGCGCATGCACCGCTGTGCCTGTGGCTGCGTGCTGCCGAGGGATCAGAACAGCGCCAGGGTCGTACTGCTCGACGCCTGGATACTGCAAGACACGCCTGGGACGGGCGTGACGGCGAGACTCAAGCCGCTGTCCGCGCAAGCGGTCAAGCCCAAGTCAACGACCCGCGAAATTCCGACGACAACCGCACATGCGGTTTAGTGGCGGAAGAGTTCATTGGTGAACGAGATGCGAAACGACAAAGTTGAGTGCCAGTGCTGCAAGAAAATGATGGTCCCGAAGGTGGTCACTAGCGCCCCCTTCTACATCAGCGGCGTCCCCGTTGGTGGCCGGGACCCGGAGTCTTCGGTTTGTCCGTTTTGCCTGTCGCCCAAGTGGATGCTGACTGAGCAGCAGGTTCTCACTGGAGCAAAAGCGAATGCTGAGTTTTTTGGCATCATGGTGTTGCTTCTGATCAACATCGTCGTGTTCGCCCGCTTGGGTGCCGAGGCGTTGGGCGTGAGCCTTGGCCTGTCTGTTTTGATGTTCCTGTTGCGGGAGCGAATTGCCATCGCTGCGGATTCCACGGTCATCTGGCCACCCATTCCATAAGCATCTGACCACCGATTCCACGGTGATCCGGCCACCCATTCCACGCGTATCCGACCACTGATTCCACGGTCATCCGGCCACTCAACCGGGCAGGCAGTAACGCAGGATTTCTTCACTACCATCGACCTCTTTTTCGAAGCAGAGAGGTCGTCGTGGAGCGTTTATCCATGCGTAAGATTCGCGAAGTACTTCGTCTCAAGTTCGAGGTCGGGCTATCGGCTCGCCAGATTGCCGTCAGCGTGCAGATCGGTCGTGTCACTGTCGGCGATTACCTCAACCGCTTTGCCGCCAGCGGTCTAGCCTGGCCCTGTTCGTTGTCCGATTCCGAGCTGGAGCAGCAACTGTTCCCACCGCCCCCTGCGGTGCCCAGCGAGCAACGGCCATTGCCCGATTGGTCTTGGGTGCATGCCGAGCTACGCCGGCCGGGCGTGACCTTGGCGCTGCTCTGGCAGGAGTATCGCCTGAGCCAGCCGAAAGGCTTTCAGTACAGCTGGTTCTGCGAGCACTACCGAGCCTGGCAGGGCAAGCTGGACGTGGTGATGCGCCAGGAGCATCGCGTCGGTGAGAAGCTGTTTGTCGACTACGCCGGGCAGACGGTGCCGGTGATCGACCGCCACAGCGGCGAGATCCGCCAGGCGCAGGTGTTCGTCGCGGTGCTTGGCGCGTCCAGCTACACCTTCGCCGAAGCCACTTGGTCGCAGCAGTTACCGGACTGGCTGGGCTCCCATGTCCGCTGCTTCGCCTTTCTCGGCGGCGTGCCGGAAATCGTGGTGCCGGACAACCTGCGAAGCGCGGTGAGTAAGAGCCATCGCTACGAGCCGGACATCAACCCGAGCTACCGCGATCTGGCCGAGCACTATGGCGTGGCGGTGGTGCCGGCGCGGGCGCGTAAGCCGCGCGACAAGGCTAAGGCT
Organism: Pseudomonas sp. Bout1; assembly: GCF_034314165.1. Taxonomy (GTDB): domain Bacteria; phylum Pseudomonadota; class Gammaproteobacteria; order Pseudomonadales; family Pseudomonadaceae; genus Aquipseudomonas. The sequence continues at coordinate 99,799 of NZ_JAVIWK010000003.1, forward strand.
GAGGTCGGCGTGCAGGTGGTCGAGCGCTGGATCCTCGCCGCGCTGAGGAACCGCCAGTTCTTCTCCCTGGACGAACTCAACAGCGCCATCGCCTTATTGCTGGAGCGGCTCAACCGACGACCGTTTCGCAAGCTGCCGGGCTCCCGGCACTCGGCCTTCGAAGCCCTGGATCGTCCAGCGCTGAGCCCACTGCCGGAGCAGCCCTACGTCTATGCCGAGTGGAAGAAGGCGCGCGTGCATATCGACTATCACGTCGAGGTCGATGGGCATTACTACTCAGTGCCCTACCAGTTGGTGAAGAAACAGCTGGAAGTACGGCTGACGGCGCGCACCGTCGAGTGCTTCCACGCCAACCAGCGGGTGGCCAGCCACCTGCGCTCGCCACACAAGGGCCGGCATAGCACACAGACCGAGCACATGCCCAAGAGCCATCGCGAGCATGCCGAGTGGACGCCGCAACGGTTGATCCGCTGGGCCGAGCAGACCGGGCCGCACACCGCCGGCGTGATCAGCCACATCCTCGAACGGCGCATCCACCCAACCCAAGGCTACCGGGCCTGCCTGGGCATCCTGCGCCTGGGCAAGACCCATGGCGAAGTGCGCTTGGAGCTGGCCTGCCGACGCGCCCTCAGCCTCGGCGCGTGCAGCTACAAGAGCCTCGAATCGATCCTGCGCCAGGGGCTGGAAAACCTGCCGCTGGCCCAGCAGCACCTGCCCCTGCTGCCGGACGACCACGCCAACCTGCGCGGCCCCGGCTACTACCACTGAACACAAGGAATCCCACCATGCTGCCCCATCCGACCTTGGACAAGCTCCAGACCCTGCGCCTGACCGGCATGCTCAAGGCACTCGCCGAGCAACTGAAAACCCCCGACATCGACAGCCTGAGCTTCGTGGAACGCCTCGGCCTGTTGGTCGACCGCGAACTGACCGAGCGCGACGACAAGCGCCTCAGCAGCCGCCTGCGTCAGGCCCGGCTCAAGCACAACGCCTGCCTCGAAGACATCGACTACCGCAGCCCGCGCGGACTCGACAAGGCGCTGATCCTCCAGCTGAGCAGCGGTCAGTGGTTACGCGACGGACTCAACCTGATTATCAACGGCCCGACTGGCGTCGGTAAGACCTGGCTGGCCTGCGCCCTGGCCCACCAGGCCTGCCGAGAGGGTTACAGCGTGCGTTACCTGCGCTTGCCGCGCCTGTTGGAAGAGTTGGGCCTAGCCCACGGCGACGGGCGCTTCGCCAAGCTGATGAGCGGCTATGCCAAGACCGACCTGCTGATCCTTGATGACTGGGGTCTGGCCCCGTTCAACGCGGAACAGCGCCGCGACATGCTGGAGCTACTGGACGACCGCTACGGCCAGCGCTCGACCATCGTGACCAGCCAAATGCCAGTGGACAACTGGCACGAACTGATCGGTGATCCGACTCTGGCCGACGCCATCCTCGACCGCCTGGTGCACAACGCTTATCGGATCAACCTCAAGGGTGAGTCGATGCGCAAACAGACGAAGAAATTGACGACACCGGGCACCTCAGACTAACAATGCCCCCCCTGCGTCGCTGCGCTCCGACTGCCCGGCCGGATGGCCGTGGAACAGGTGGCCAGATGGCCGTGGAATGCCTGGCCAGATGAGAGCGGACTGGGTGGCCGGATGGCGTGGAATCCGCAGCCATCGCGGTGAAGGGTTGGCTGGCCGAACTCTTCAAGGGATGAATTGGGCAGTCGATAGAGAGAAAGGTTTCGTTGTGCGCCAGGCTCGCCCGCAGTCGCGAAGGTGAGGTGTCTACCCATCCAGGGAGAGGCCTGCCCTAGCCAGTTCCTGCCATTACGTAGATTCGCTTGGGTTTACAGCGCGCTGTGAGATTCTTAGGGTAAGAACTTTCGAGGGGTGAACGAGATGCGAAACGACAAGGCTGAGTGCCAATGCTGCAAGAAAATGATGGTTCCACGTGTGGTTATGGAGCGATCGATTTATGTCGATGGTGTGCAGGTCGGGGGTGAGAAGCCTCTCAAAAGCATCTGCCCCTTCTGTTTGAGCGAGGAGTGGAATGGGATGCCTCGGAAAAGCGGGCTTGCTCGCTTGCGTCGTGATGCCATTCTTGGGCTTCGAGCGATTTCTTTGGAGCTGACTATCATTGGTGGAATCGCCCTCTTTTTCGCTGTCATGGCGATCTACCGATTTGTCTTTGTCGGCTTCAACTAAAAAGGGGCTATAAAGCCCCTTTTTTACTCATTCGATTGACGGTCTCCTCGGTCCGCTGGCCTGTTTGGGTTGTTCAGCATTTTCAATTGCCGCAGGTCTAAAGTTTTTGGGCAGGGGATTGTGACGATTGCCCGCAGCGACAGTTTCCACAACCGGCCGGTCAGCAGATGTTCCATCACTTCCTGCTGCCTGGTACGTCAATGAAGCATGGACGCCCTTCGCATAGTCTTCATCCCCGCCAGACGCGATCATGGCTTCCGAGTAGGTGTGGTAGGAGGACCACTGATAAATATCAGAGTCCGTTGGCATGCCTGCCCGGCTAGCTGCTCGAAGTGCGGCTTGGCTATCTGTCAGCCCCAGTTGCTGCCCTTCAGAAACGTCATTGCTGAATTGTGTGTTCTCGTTGCCAGCCAGGAAGTTCGTAAGCGTTTTGCCGCCCGACTGGATGCTCTGAACCGCCGATGCGGCCTTGATCATCAAGCCCTTATCATCGTAGTTCTTACCGAAGGTCGATAGTTGCTGCGCGGCCTCTGAATCTGCCGCCCCTCTAACATCCTCACTGTTGCGAGCATGCGCGAGTTGTGGGGCTAGGCTGTTCTCCGCATGACGGTTTCCGACAAGCTCAGCACCTTGGTCTTCAGCCGCTTCCTTAGCAGAAATGTTCATGTCCTGAGCACCTGCATATGCGTCACTGTTACCCTGCCATCTTGAATTGAACTCGCCTTGCAAACCTGAGTTCCCGGCCGTTGCTGCGCCGGCTTTGTCTGCTATGTTTGCAAACTCTCCCGCATTACCCTGAGCTACGTTGAAGTCGAATGGATTGAATTGGCTCATGACCAATTCGCCGAGCCTGCCTTGCTGGTTAATCGCCCGGATTGCCGCCATCGCCCTCTGCTCGTCCGTATTCGACGACATATCTTTGATGCTTTGGCTATTAAATGCTTCAGCGAAGAGCTTTTTCCCTTCATCAGTTGCACCAGCCATGCGCTGAAGTTCTAAGCCAGACTCTGCTCGAGATACCCCGCCTCTCGATAGCGACTTGATCGCTGCATCGCGAAGATTGAGGCCTTGACTTGCCCTGATGGTGTCTTGCTGAGAAGCCGCTTGGCTGTACGTATTCTGTGCCTGTAGAGCTTCAGTGCGGCTTTGATTTATCTGATCAGTGTTGCTAACACTACTTTGGGCCATCGACGAGTCACGGAAGGCATCACCGGTGGCAAATGTCAGGTCACGGGTGTTAGCGCTCTCCACGGAAGAACTTAACTGCGAGAGAGATTTTTCGGCAGTTCGACGCTCTGTGCCGCTCATTTCGGAAAGCGACTTGCCATCACTGGTTTTGAGGTTGGCCATGATGCCTTTCAGGCCGGCTTGCCCACCAAGCGCTGAGGCTGCGGTTGCCATGTTTATCGACGACTCAGAGAAACCACTGCTTCGAAGATTCTCAACTGCCTGGTTATAGGAAGAGCTTTGCTTGAGAGCATCGCTAGCTTTGATGCTTTCGCCCATTTGCGTCATCGCTTCGCGCCCCGTACTCGTCGAGGCTAGTTGCTGGCCTGCCGCTGAGAGGTTGCTCTGGTACTGGCTCGTGGCCGTTTGCGAGGCGGTTTGGGCGCTCTGAAGGACTGCACTCGCAGCTTGGTCGCCGGTTATCGTCTCAGCAAGCTGCGGCGATCCCGTTCTGCTCACCCCGGAGCTTACCTGGTCGGAAGTAAACGAGGCATTTTGACTGAGAACAGGTGCGCTATCCTGGGCCCGAGGATTCACGTCTTCGGACTTGAATTTGTCGCCTGCCGTCATTTGGCTCATGACGCTGTTGGCAACCATGGCAGAGCCGGAAACGATGAACAGTGCCAATGGAGGCACGGACGCCGCAAGCAGACCGCCAATACCCAGTGCCTTGCCGATGGCTTTGTCTATGTCCATGAGTTGGAGCATTGCGAAACCAGAACCTGTGGGGTCGTAGCCGTTGAATACGGCTTCCATCTGGGAGCCTGCATACCAGAGGGTAAAAGCATTCACGATACTCAACAGCGGCATCCACAAACCCACCGCCAGCGGCAACACGAGATACTTGCCGAGGATAGAAAGGCCAGGCCCACCCAGGAGCAAAGCAAAGGCCATGAACGGCGTCATCGCATAGAGCATGCCCTCGAAGAAGGCGATCATCGGTCTCATGTAGTGTTTGAAGCTGTCGCCCTTCCCCGCCCATTGAATTTCTTGCTGGTTGAGCGATTCGCGAAGAGCCATTGCGGCTCTTTGCTCTTGCCAATGGTTCATGGCATCGACACGGGAATCGTTGAAAATCGGCGCAATTAGCGAAGTCAAAACGTAGTCCTGAGCCGACTTGCTACTCAGTGCGAGGCTCTGAATAGCTTGGTCAGTAGCGGCTTGAACCTGGATACCGCTGGTCATGCGGTTGGTCTTGGCCTCTTCGCTGAACCCTTTCTGGAGAATGTCCTCTAGCACGTCTGTATAGACGTTCTGCAAATGGGCGTTGAGAAACGACCGCGCCTCTGCACAGCTTTTCATGGTGCCGGCGGTACCGTCATAGACGTAGATGAACATCGATGAGTTCTGGTTTGACAGCACCTCCGCCCAGCCAGGCGATCGGTACAGGTCGGTCAAGGTCTTATCCGTTCTCAGCGCCACGGGGTTCAGTGAACAGAATGTCATGTACTCGTTCACCGATCGGGGCAGATCCCACCCGTCCGCTTTTCGGTAGTTTTGGAAGCCGTCCAGTGCCATCGGGTTCCGAAGAGCGTCGCGCACTTTCGACAATGTGCTCAGACTCGAGAACAGCCCGTAGTCGGTCATGCTTGGAGTAGAAAATGCCTGCTCCGCGGTTTTTGTAATGCCGTAGGCCACCGTTGAGATGACTGAGCCGACAAAGGCAGGGCCAAGAGGCACGTTGTCCACCACCCGCACCTGCGACGACACCGTATCCTCGATAACAGTGGTGGCTGTAGGGCCGTAGAACATCATGTAAAGGACGAGCACAAGGCCCGCCTTTCCGAAGGTAATGGCCTGGTTATTGAAAACAGCTTGGAACGCCAACAGAAATAAGCCTATCAGCGCGCCAATACGGGCAAGGTCTTCTGCGTCACCGCTGCCTGTGATCATTGCGCAGGCATTGAGCATGATCTCAAGGAACTCGGCGCTGCCTGTCGTGTAGATAGTGAAGTCCATGGATATCTCCGTTACGCGCCTGCGTTATCGTTGATGGTTCCCTGTGGCAGGGTTCCATTATCAAACACAGGGGCCATCTGGAGCATTTTCTCGGCTTGGCCATCGGCATCTTTGCCTTGCATTGCTTCCTCGATGTACGAGCGGTATTCATCCATGAGCTCACCCTTGGTAGCCCGCAGGTCCTCAATCACCTTCCCTGCATCCGCCATATTCAGGCTGGTCAGGCCTTTCTCTGTATGCCCAAGCAGCTGATAAATCAGGCTCATCGAAGCATCAGCAGCAATTTTCTTGGCGAACTGGTTCAGATAGTCATAACCGGATTGAGCCCCTGCCTTCTGGGTGATCTTCATCAAATTCACCCCTACTCGGCTTGATGCGAGGTATGCAATCCGGTTTCCGTCAGCAGCGGTTGCAGTGCCGTTCGCAAAACGCTCAAGGATTCCGTTGTTTTGAAGATCCTCTAGGATTCGAGTCTCGAGGCCCTTGAAGCTGGTGAGAGTTCGGATGTTCGGGTCTGAGCAGTCCGGGTCATCCTGGTCGCACTGGTAGACCTTGACATCAAGGTTGGCCGAGCCCTCAACAAGAATCTTCAGACCTTCGCCGGTGATCAGCTTCGGCATGGGATGCGCAGCGAAGTTTTTCCCCCCGCTGGCGTCGTTGGTGAGCGACACGTTGTAGCTGCCGACCATCGACATGATGAATTCCGCGTTTTCGTCGCTGCCGAATAGGATCTGCGACTGGAGGCCAGACTTCATCATGGCGCACCACAGAACATTCCCTGTGTTCTCACATTGAACGGCCTTACCAGAGGCAGCAATCCGGTTGGCTGGTGAGTCTTCTTTGGTGGATTTCGCGGTAAAGAAGTCAGATGAGACGTTCGACCCGAAGGCCGTCATCGCGGATTTGAAGTCGGTGCTTTCTTCGTATGCCTTTTTGGCATTCGTAACCAACCCACTCGCCAGCTGGCAGCTGTTGGAAAACATTTGATTGAGCGCCTGGATCTTGTTGGCCAGGTTGCGGATCACACCACCTGTCTGAGCGTCCATCGCATCGAGGGCCAACTCAAAGGCAAAGCCCGAAACAATGCCAGCCGCGTTCGACGCCACATTCCTCATGAGCGCTACAAACTCTTCGCCGTTGATAAAGGAGAACGAGCCGCTGTAAAGGTTGATCCCCCCGCATCCACCCTTTGCGCTTGGCGGGGTAATGCTGATGAGGTTGGCGGTGGATATCCGATTCCGAAGGACAACGGACCCGCCGGTAATAACGCCGCGTGTGGCTGTTTTATATGCCCCTGGACTGGTGACGTTGATCATGCCGCTGAACATTTCATTGACCTGCTGTTGAATGTTCGCGTGAGCCCCGAAGGGCACCATCAGCGCTACAGCAAGGGCGATCGGTTTGATTTTCACTGGGCACCTCCGTTGTCTTTTTGAAAGGCGCGACGAGCTTCATCGCGCATCCGATTCACGAATTCGTTAGGGTTTTTTGTTGCGTCGGGCGGTGCGTCAGCCAGTTTCGTGGCGTCGATCAAACCCATGGTGTTAAGGCGGGATGTAGCGTTGTATTCCTGATCGGAAATCAGCCCTGCTTCATTCGCTGCCATTAAAATCCGAGTGGTTGCCGTCTCCATTGAGACGGTGCTGAAGCTGACGATCTTCACGTCATTCGGAGGGATGACTAGGGCCAGCGCAGGCGAGGTGATGATGCCCAGCTGCTCTGCGAGCCCAGTGTCGTACTGTGTGTTTGGGTATTTGCCGCCAGGAAGGGGGGCCCCATCCATCGAGACGGGCATGACAGTAAACCCGTACCTGAACTCGAGAGCAGAGACCGCTGCCTGGGCCTGTTCGCACAGAATGCAGTCGTTACCGTTGTAGAAGAACATCAGCGCAGAGCTGCCAGCGATGAGCTTCAACAGGGTTTCTTTCTGCTTGCCGGCCGCAGTTGCCAAAGCATCTGAGGCGGCGTTGGAAGCCGGATAACGCATGTCCTCATCGAGCAGTGGATCATTTCGGATTACGTCAGCTGAGCGGCGTGAGAATCGCTCGGCCTTGTCCATCATGATTCGGTTGGCCCAAAAATATGCACTCACGTTCTCTTTGGTAGGGTTATCCATTGCTGCGTCACGCAGTTTCGGAAGCATCTCCCGAATCCACGCCACGCTGCCGGTCGGGGGCAGCTCGGGCGCGGCTGGTTCGGAGGCTTCCCTTTCGGCTTGAGGTGGGGCCGCTGGAACCGGCGCGGGCTCGAGTTTTTCGGGTTCCTGTTCAGGAGGCGGATCTTCGTACCAGAACCAGCCGCGCTCTTTGTCCTGGTAGAACGAAGAACCAGCAACCTGGGGCGTTTTTGACTCGGCGGGCTTGGTCTCTCCCGCAAGGGAAGTGCTGCTTATAGCGGCAGCAAGCAACAAGATGGGAAATTTTAGGGGCGTCATGAGTCCGTCTGGCCAAGATGGGGATGCTCGAATTGTGAGCGTTGGCCAACAGGAGGGGGCGCGTTTTCAGGCGCTTTTACGGTCGGAAAAAGAGGGGGAAGTTGAGAAGGCCAGAGGCCTATCGCTGTGCGCGATAGACCTCGTGGCCTAGGAAGCCGAGGGAACCACGTTCACGAAGAACGTCATTCCAGTCGACACCTTTGGAGCCGTCAGGGATGGGCATGTCGGGCAACATTATCTGTGCCTTGATCCCCATTTCCCACAGACGTTTTTTCAAGGTCAATGCCGCTTTCTGGCCACCCTCCTTGCGGTCCTTGTCAGCCCAGATTCGGACTGCTTTGGTGCAGGCTGGTGGTACGAAGTTCTCCAACAAGTAGGAATTCACCAAGGGCCATACTGGTATACCCATGGCTGTTTCTACCGACAGAGCTGTTTCCAATCCTTCGGATACATCCAAGACTTCTCCTGGATGCGATGTTGGCACCGCACAACCGGGAAGCTTGCGGTTGCTGGGAATTGGAAACATTTTTTTCGGCTCCGCGAGATCGGCTTTCTCACCCTTCATCGTCAGGTAGTGACGGTTGATGGTCACAGCCTGGCCTTCAGGATCGATGAGCGTACACACTATCCCTGGATGCTTAGAACGCTTGCCGGCTTTGTCCTTGTAGGTCAATTCCGGGTGAAAGCGAACGTAGCGGCTCAGCTCTGGTCGATCCCAAGCAAGAATGCCTCGGGAGCGAAGATAGAGCCTTGCTGGTTCCGCTGATGGGTCTGTGAGAGGAACGGTTCCCTTCCACAGGTTGCGCATAGCTTCACGCAGCCAATCGTCTGAAGCCTCTGGTTTTGCTGGGGCTCGCTCCTTTCGGATTACAACGCTTGGGATAAATCCATCAGCGGTGCGTCCATACGGGTCTTTGACCCGGAGCAATGCTCCAACCTCCTGTAAAGCATGGTGAAAGCTCCAGCGGTTGACCCACATCAGCAAGGCTATGCCATCAGCCTTGACTCCGCAGGTACGGCAGATACCACCGCTCGACGATCCAGCCGTCTTGCGGAAAATCTTAAACCCGTCTTCCCCACCATGCACCGGACATGGAACCCCACGTCCTGCTTTTTTGTGTGCCGGCACCAATGAAGATGCGAGGCTTGCGTAAATGTCATGCCAGCGGCCATCAGCGGCTACCAGCACATCTTGTTTCTCTGGGGCGTAATTGCCTTCTGAGTCTTTGGACATGGGTACCTCCGTTTGGTTGAGATGCGCCCCGAAGGGCGCATTGCTGGCTATTTCACGATCTTGATTTCCCAGGAGTTGCGGTAGGTATCAACCCACTCCTGTTCTTTCTTACCGTCGACAACGACCTCTTTGAGCACACTCACGGCGGTTTTGCCAAGGAATGTCAGCGAGATATTGTCACCTTGTTGCGCTCCAGATTTGCGTAGCTGAGCGTTGAGCTCGATTCCCCAAACCAGGTGTTCACCGATACGCAAGAAGAACGACTTTCCGTTCTTCTTGAGAAACCGATAGTGGGCGAAACCTGAACCGCGGTATTCGCCGGTAACAGACCTGCCAGCAACGCCTTGGAAATTGAGTTCAGGTGCGCGCTCATCTTGATCTTCATCGCTTTGGGCGACTTGGATCTCTTGAGCTGTTTCTTGATGCGCGGGCTGGGATTCGCGAGGGATGAACTCCCCTTTGATCTCGCCCTGCTCTTGGTTCTCGATCGATGCAACCTGGTTGCGGCCTTCCGGCCGGTACAGTTTGTTGATCACCACCGGTTCAAGCGCCTGGTGCATCGTTTCATTGGTTTCTGGCTCGGGAAGCTTATGGGCCAGGCGCTCTGAAACAATGCATAGCCCTTGTGGCAGTCGGAGATAGCTTGGAACATCGAAGTCAACACGGATCATTTCTCTTCTCCCTGGCGACGCAGGTAGGAGGGAATGTAGTAGTTGTCATAATCGACGCTGCTACACCAACGGGCGTTGGGTAAGGTCTTGGTTGCTTGAGGAGCCGAAGCCTTCAGACAACCGCGTAGGTAGCTCAGAACACCACGCAGGATCTGCTCAGCATTCAGGATCACCACAGCGAGGAACACGCAGAGTGTCAAAGGCAAAACATGCTTTGCAAACTGCGGTGCGTATACAGCTCCCAACATAGCAACGAGGAAGCCAAACGCGGTCAGCACTTTAACTTTGAGGGTTGTAGATGCCATTTTCAGTTCTCCATTTTTTTAGAACGGAGAACGCCCTAACGGGAGTTCCCCGTCAGGGTTTTTTTGACACAAAAAAAGGAAGCCAAATGGCTTCCTTTTTTGATCGGCGCTACGCGAACGTAGGCTTGGTTTTTAAGCTGATAAGCTCAGCTTGGCTTGCTCCCAGACGCATACACGTCTTGGGTACCAGTGGCAGCAGCATGCTGTCACTTAGGGTCAATGGCCTCCAGGAGGCAAATTCTTAATCGACCTTGGCCGATGAGTGCCGCAATTCTCGCCGCCATTTCACTCTGTCGTCAACCAGAAAAACGCACCTCAAATTCCGACGCTATTCGTGCGTGAAATCGAAATCCAGAGGCTCCGCAAGCTGGTGCAATAGTCCGGCCACCAACATCCGGAGAAACCGCTAATGGCGACCACTCAACCACAACCGACGAAATACCAATACTCCAAGCCATCCCTCAAAGGAAAGATGGTACTGAACACTGAGCAGGCGAAGTTCTTCGCCGGCAACCGTTTCGATAGCCTCATGACGGCTCTTTTTATCATCGACGTTACGTCCCGCAAGCTGGCCAAAAACCTCAAGACCTTTGATCACAAAGCGGTGGTTGATGCGGTCTCGAAGAAAATCGAGCGCATGGAAGTAGCCGTGCGTGACGAGTCTGAGCGGATGGACACGCTTTTGAAGAGTCTGGGAATCAAAGAGCTTGCAGGGTACAGCTCACCACTGACTCGCGAATTCGAAATCACCAGCCCAGAAATCAAGCGGATGAGCAGCCTGCTTCAGGCATTTGACCACCTGATTATCCAGGTCGATACCGCCTGGCTGCATGAGAAAATCGATAGCTCGGAAGCTGAGGAATTTCGTGCAAACAAGAGCAACCAAATGGCCCGGCTGATCCGCTCACTCGTTGGCCTCGGTCAGAGCGCGCGAGCAAAGGCATACGCCAGCAAAGTTGCAGAGCTCCAAGAAGATATCGAAAAGGCAGAAGCCAAAGTGAGCGCCGAGAAGGAGGAGCGCGAGGCTGCGGGTCACATTGAGCCTGAGGGCAATGCCGACCCTCTCGATTCGCTTCCCGAAGAAGCGGTTGCTTGATAGCGCCAGTAATGAAAACGCCCCGCATTGCGGGGCGTTTTGCTTAGGAGAGTCATTATGCTTGATGATCTTACGTCAACACCGGCAAGAACCAGTAGAAGACGCAGACAAGCGACGGATCAGCCTCCTCCACGCGAAGCCACCCCACTGTGGACAGAAGAGCTGGCCACCGACGAGTCACTTGAAGCGCCGCCAGAGGCAGTATTTTGGGATACGGTCGCGATCATCTCTGTCACTGCTGCTGTTCTTGTTGGGGTGGCGATAGGTGTTCCTCTCGGGGTCTATCTTCATGGCACGTTGTAGATCCATCATCGCCTCGGCGCTTCAGCTTTTCGACATGCCGCCTTGCAGCCCAATACCCCCCCTTGATTCTGCGCTCGCTCAGCGCCCGACAAATTGACACCACATGGCCCCGAGTAAAAACCGGGGCTTTGTAGGACTGGATTTTACGAATCGCGCCCCAAATGCTGTAGACCCGCTCAGGCATTCCATAGGTGAAACTGGCCTGCCCTGCCATCACTGCGTAGCTGTGGATTTTCTGAGAGTGGACTCCGGTGACCTTCTGAACTGCCTTCACGTGCGCGTAGTTCTGCATCAGCGGGTTTTGCACGCGATATTTCCTTCGGCCGACGATCTGCAACCAGCTCTCGGGGGCTTCTGGGTAGGTAATGATCTTCCCCTTGAAACACTTCGTTTCCAGGACAAAGATCCCGTAGCGCGACACGATGATGTGGTCAACCTGTGTTGACTCTCCCCTTGTCTTGCCACGATAGATCGCGTTGGCGAACACCTTGTATTCGCCACTGAGGCATAGGCGGAGCATGAAGTTCACCTTGTACTCCCCCCACCACCCTCGGTAGGCAGGGAATTCAAGTAGACGAACGTGGGCGATGCCCGCGAGAACCCCCAGAATCAAAACCGGGGGCAGGTACAGCATTAGAAAGTCATTCATCAATTTTGCACGAGATATCCCGGCCCTCAGACCAAGGGATAGCGCGGCACGCTCAGCGTACCTCTGCTCTCGCTGCCTCCTTTTGGGATTGAGGGCTATCGGTTTGGATGTGGGAATAGGCGTAGCCATCGGCCCGCTGAATCAGGGTGAAATGGCGATGGTGGACGCCCTGAACCACGCCATCAGACGTCTGGATGTTGAAGCTGCCGGTCTTGCGCACGGCGACTCGCCCCAGGTGAGTGCCGGCCTTTTTGCCGGTCGGCACCTCGGCGCGCACCTGATCGCCGGTCTGGAAGCCGAAGTGGCGTTTCTGCCGAGTCAGGTAACCCCTCGGAAAGCCATGTGTGGTCAGCCGAGTGCGCTGGTAGTCGCCCCGCCCGGTGGCCTTAATCGCCAGCGTGGGGCGTTGCCAGTGCTCGATGGCCCTGATCTCGCCGACACAGGCGGCATCAAGGGCATGTGTTTTCGGAAGATCAAGGCGTCGGCGGTTGTACTTGGTTTGCGCCCCGGTGCCCGTGGTGACCGACAGGCCGGTATCCAGCAGGCCACGGAACAGGGCATTGCGGGTGGCGTTGACGGCGGCGGCATCCCGAAGTGGAGCTTTGGCTTTCGCCTTGATTCGGGCCAGCAGCTCTGGCCTGGCCTTCAGGAACACCTCGACTGGCTGGTTGCCCTTGCGCTGATTACAGGGCCGGCAGGCCAGGGTCAGGTTGGGCACCCGGTCGCTGCCGCCGGCACTGCGCGGAACGATGTGCTCGATCTCCAGCGGCGTATTTTCAGCGTCGCAGTAGGCGCAGCAGCGGCCCCACTTCTCCAGCAGGTATTCACGCACCTCGTAGCCGGCCAACTCGCCCTGCTGGTATTGGACGCCGCTGATCTCCGGGTTCTGTATGGCCTGCATGTCGAACTTGACCCGCTCGACTGCCAGATCGCTGATCGGAGCCCAGTTACGCATCCTCCCGACCCAGCCCAGCGTGGTGTCCAACCGGTGGCGCAAGCTTGGCGGCAGCCAGCCTTCCGGCCGGGTGCGGTTGTCGAAGCGCGGGGCGCGGTGGCGCAGGTTCTGACCACGGCGGCGACGGCGAAACGCCGCCCGCTGCTGCATGGCCTGGCGAATCGCTGCGCCCCGATGGGCCAATTCCATCAGTGAGAGAACAGACACCCGCTGGCCCTTCTGGCGTACCAAGGCAATGCCAGTGAATTTGCTGCCCGGATCGAACTTGAGCGTCAGCGATTGCAGCGCGCTATCGGCCTGCCGCCGATCCACCAGACGGATCACGAACGGCACCTGCCGGTGTATGCGGGCGCGACCGCGCTCCAGCAACAATCGCGCTCGCTTCTCGCTGCATGGCATCAACGGCGTGCCTGTCTTATCCAACACATAGACCGCCACGGCGATCCTCCTTTGAACTGTGCCCTTACGGGCCTGGTGACGGAGCCTTGCGGCTCGCTCCCCTCGGGAATGTCTGCACCCGGCTCCCGCTGTCGCGGCGGTCGGAACCTTCGGCGCTTTACCTTTCGCCAGCATGGTCCCGACCTTCCAGTGCCCGGAACTGAGGAAGCATTCCGGGGTGGGTCGGTTCGACCTGGTGCAAACGTAGCCGGTTGGTTACGGCTATCCCTGGTCAACCTAGCTTGTTTTCACAAGCCCCGATTTTCAGGACGAGGCAGTTGACTCATACCATCGCAAATCCGCCCTTACGGGCGGATTCTCCATTAGAGCTTCGAGCAGCAATCTGTCCATCGCCAGAACATGTACATGGCATCGTTCCCAGTACCTGGAACATGCCGACTAGGCCCACCCTCCCAAGTCTGCGGCGGTTCTCCGAGCCACATTGCTCTGCTGTTCTGCGACTTTGGCCAGAACTGGGTCACTTTGTACTGGCTTTTCGGAATCGTCGGGTAGATACCCGCCTTGCACACGTTTTCATCACCCATAGTGCGTCGAGCGAGGCCCCTGCGGTGTTGCTGAGCGATCACTCGCGCAGCCAGCAATGCTGTCGTCCGGTTTGCATCTTGCGCCACGGTTACGCCGGCAAATGGGTAGATGCTCCCCCATGTACCGGTACACCACCAAAGCGACTCAAGAGGTTCCTTTCGAGCGGTAACCAGCGCGGATTCGGCAGCACAGGCCGCAATAGCGATTGGGTTTGCCACGGCCGCGGACTCGGGGTGCTGGAAGAAAGCCAACGTACCGTTGTTCCAGGTCGGGTCGATCTCAGTGAAAGAGATGATATCGAGGTCGAGATAACCGTCCGGGTTGCATTTGGTAGGCGTATAGAGATCGAGGATCTGAAGTAGCGGGAATGCATACAGATGCGCGTGGTAGAACGACCCGGCAGCCTGACCTGTCTGGGTGCTGTTGTCCTGCCGAAGTCGGCCATAGCTGCGCTTGTTGCCAAGCGGCAGCGTTACACCACCTAGGGTTGGCGAGCAGCCTGGCTTACGGACAGTTTCAACCATCCGTGCCGGCTCCCACATTGCAGTGATGATTCCGGGCTTGTAGATCGAGGATGAGCCTTCCTGGCAGATGCAGAAGACCATTTTTGTAGCCTTCGCGGGGGCTGTGCCGGGGGTTATTTGCACACCAGAAACACGAATTGGGAAGAGGCACGCCCAGCAGATGTCGGTGAACAACTTCGGACCAAAAAGGCCAGAGTCCTCACACATCACCTCTCCGGAAGAGGACGCCTCAGCCGCTATCCCTGGCAGGGAAAACATGCCTGCAATCACCAGAATTGCGGCGGTTATTACCTTATTGATGCTCATGATTGGCCTCCTCGAAGGCTGTTTGAGCAACCTCGCGGACGATAAAGTTTTTGGTGTCGGCTGTTACGACAGATGGGGCTCGAAAGATTTGGAAGCGCTCCGCCATGTCAGGCGGCAGCAGGTACAAGGGCGCATCCAGGCTGTCCTGAACGCTGTTGAACAGATCCCAACCAGAGGCAGTGGGAATCTGAGTCGCCATCACAGTGACGGTCAGATTTGCCCCATGGTCTGCATATTCACGCTTCGCCAGGGCAACCTGCCAAGGTTGCGTCGGATCAATCACGACCAGTTTCTGGTCAAAAGGCATCATGTCGAGTGGATTGATCCTCCCCGCCTTCTGAACAACCCTTCCTTGGCTATCGAGAATGTCATTGGGAACGATGACAGATGCGTCGACGAGGCGTGTCGCACTCTCCGTTACCGGAGGCAATGGGTGCCCTTTGTGGTTATCCCAAAACCGAGCGATTGCTCGCTTCTTCATGGCGTCGGTGTCCAGCTCTGCGATGCGCTGTTTCGCAACCTCCATGAGGTCTGGCTCGATGATTTCCTGTGTAGAGCCAATAGTGCCTAGATCCCCACGCTTACCATCCTTAACCGCCCCCTCGATATAGCTAACGGAGGACGACCCAGCAGCTTTAGCGATCAAAGCATCATTCGGTGCTTCGAGAGCGACGGTGGGGACGGCTGAAACGCTATGACGCTGGAATGCGAGAGGATCGAGCAGAACACTCACAGTGCTTTGCGTCTCTTGCGTGAGGAGGTGCATTTTGGTCACAGCATCGCCCATCGACATACCATCAGGAATGCCTCGAAAAACGATGCCAACACCAGGCAGTCCGTCAAAGGACAGCAGTATGTCTTTGAGGGCAGTAGCCCCCATCGACCACGACACGAAAATTAGAGTGCGGTTTCCATCGCCCAGGGGATGTTTTTTCTCGCGATCTGAGCCATCTGCGCTAGCGAGCCCTGAATCGTTCTGCTGGGCTTCTTCATCACTGCCTTGAACGATGGCCTTTTCGGCCATCTCACTTACCCAGCTCATGTCATCTCGGCCGCTTATTTCTTCGCGCGCGGCTTTCGCATTTCGGCTGATTTCCCTGACCTGATCGAGGAGCGCAGGATCGAATTCATTGATGTCGTACTTGCGAATGCCAAGGTCATCGCCGGCGATGGCCATCGTGCAGCTGAAGGCCAGCCCAATGCACATGGCTAGTTGCTTTTTCACCATATTGGATACGCCTTCCCGATGATTTGGTCTGTCGACGCTGAGCCCCAGTAGCGGGAGTCGAAAGAGTCTGGCGTGCGGCCGAAGAACCAGTAACGGCCCGCGCCTATTTCCCCTTCCCGAACGTATTTCTGGGGATCAATCCCGTGCTGGCTGGCTACCTGAAGCCCTTTGCCTACGGACACGCCATTGATGGTTGTTTCATCAAGCGTGACCTTGGCGCGATCGCCAGGCATTCCCTCAAGCACCTTCACGATGATCGTGCCGTCAGCAAAGATCGGACTCAGACCTTTGGAGTGAAAGGCATAGATTTCCCCTCGCACCAGGTCATCCTGCTTTTTATCGATGATCCATAGCCTGTAAGGGGGCAGGCATAGGGAGTCCTGGCTAGCGATAGCGATCGAATAACGGGATGCCAGCAGCACAACGCTACCGGCAACCACTGCGGAAAAGAGTAGGCCTTTGCCGAGAAAGGCTGCCGAGAGTCGCTTTGGAGCTCGATCTCGCTCAACCTTCGCCATTGCCCTTCGCACCTTGGCCTCAATGCTGAAGGGGTTCGACAACGCCATTACGCGACTTCCGCCGGATTAGAGCTGTACTCGACACCTCGGTCACGGAGCACGCGCAGAATTGCCTCATCCTGCGGAACGCCGGTGAGCGTGTAGTTTCGGATCGCCTGCACATCTTCAGGTGCGGTCGAGTAGAGGAGGATCGAATATGGGTCCACCGTGAGGCGCACGATACCGGCCCCGCGGGGGGTGAGCATGAAGATCTCGGAGTAATGCCCCTTGTACGACTTAACCGTCTTCAGGATTCGATAGCCACCCTCTCCCAGCGGCAGACGCTTGTTTTCCTGGATAGCATCAATAGCTTCGGCCTTTTGACCGAGTAGGAGGGTGAACGCGGAGTTTTCAGCAATGGCCTGTCCGACTTTGTTCTGATAGAGGTCGTTGACCCCCTGGGTAATGACAATGGCACTACCGCCATATTTCCGGAATCGCCGGTAACCGTGCTCAATGAATTCACCAACGTTGCCCTGGGAGAGCAGCGACCAGGCTTCATCAATGATCACAATTTTCGGGCGGTCACGCTCACCAAGGTACATGTCCTGCTGGATTTGGTAGATCAGCTGAAGGAGCACAACTTGCTGAAGGTGTTGGCGACCCTTCAGTTCCTCAAGCTCGAGTACGGTGAAGGGATTCTTGAAGTTGAGATTGTTCTTACCGTTAAAGAAACGGCCGTACTGCCCCTTCGAGGTGAATGCGAAGAGCTGATGGCCAATGTCTTGAATACGCGGGTCTGGGTCGCCAAGCAGAGAATCAGCGATGTTGTCGACGATCATCGTCTTGCCCAACTCTTCCCAGCATTGCGTGAGGTGCCTTTTTAGCCCGGCGGTTTGGAAGTCGATCAGGGGCACGGTTGGGGCAGCCATAGCAGAGAGCAGCCCAACCAGGACATCCTCTTCCTCGCTGTAGTCTTCAATCAGCTCGAAGGGGTTGAGACAGAGATTCGACTCCTGGTCAAAGCGTGCAAAGTCGCCCTTGTACGCCTCAGACAGCTTTAGGTAGGACAGGCCCACGTCGATGACCCACACCTTCGCTCCAATGCTCAGATACGACGTGATGAGATAGTTGGTCGCAAACGACTTACCGGAGCCCGACTGGGCCGCGATCATCGCGTTGTAATTGGTGTCGGAGTCAAAGAGGTTGAAGCTAACCGGCTGACCGTTTCGGGAAATGAACGGGGCCACCTGGGTTCCAGTGCCCTTCCAATCGCCATAGATCGGCAGCAAAGGTAATGCCTGGGTGAGGCTCAATGTCTTGAACCGGAACAGCTCCCTCATCGCATCCGGGTCGGCACACATAGGCAGGGAGTTCACGAACACGGGCAGCACACAGAACTTGTCCTCCATGAGGCTGAAGCCCTGCGTGGCAAAATGGCTCTTCGCATTCGACGCTGCCTGAATGAGGTCTTCCCGGTTCCGGCCGAATACCACGAGGGTCATTGTCGCCTGTACGTTGGGAAGCCCTTTGTCGAGATCTTCAAACAGCGTGTCATAGGCTTCCTTCGTCTTCCGTAGAACGGGTACGAAATGCACCATCGGGCCGAAGCTCTGGTTGATGGCCCATTGGCGGCGCTTCGACAGCTTGTCCTTTGTTTCCAGCTGGGGAGGGAAATACAGGGTCATGTTGATGATGCAGTTACCCCGGATTCCGCCGCGCTGGGACAGAATGTCAGCGAGGTACTGAGAGGCATCGCCCTGCCACATGACATCAGGGAAGCGCTTGGCCGACAGCGTTTTTACAAAGCAGTCATCTCCGATCTGAAGGTGGTCTTTCTTCACGTCGAGGCTGCGGTTGTAGTCGAGGATCTGCTCATTCAGGGGCTTGTCTGTGTCTGCCTTCATGTCCGGATCTTCGCGCCACGACGCCGATGGCCCTTGGTTCAGGATGGAGGAGAAAATTTCCCGGTAGGAGTCGTTGGTGAGCGGCACGGCTGCCAGGTTGCAGCTGTCCAGCGAGGTTCGCAGTCCGTCGAAAAGCTCCTTCGCCGCGTTCGCTTCTGTCTGGGTAGGCAACGCATTGGCGATCGGAATTGTTACGGATACGACCAGGCTCTGTTCACGAATGCGTACACCTGAGATTGAATCAACTGGGCGCATGGTTCGGTCACTGAAATACTCGGCCCGCGCGTTCGTCACTTTCTCCAGCAAGGCTTGGGTTTCCACGGGAAGGTCAGTGCGGCCGGATTCACGGAAGGCCCGACGCAGACGAAGGAATCCCGTCTTCATCTCATTGATATTTTCAGTGCAAATCAGGCTGAACTGGATCGTTGTCTTCTCAGGCCAGTCGACCGTCAAACCAGCTTTCAGGCGGTCGCCTTCATCCCCGTTTGAGCCTGAGAGCGGGGAACACAGGAATGCGAATCCTAGGCGGTTCCCTTCCAGCTGGAACAGGTAAAGATTCGGCTCGTAGGCGAGGCCGTTGATCAGCTTCGAGAGCCGAGGTGTTGAGCGGATAAGCGCTTTGAGCATTTCTGAATTCCTTAGAGGGTGCGATTCGATTCAATCCAGGCGCGCAGGCCTTCTTCAGGCTTGCCTTCTCGGGTCAAACCGTCATCACGAATGAGGAAAGGGACATTTCGAGCTCCAAGAAACTGAGCTGTCATCCGGCGCTTCGAGATCACATCGAGATCACACTGCGCGGTTGGGAGCTGTTCGAGAGGAGTTTTCATGTCGCCGGAAGCGCCAGCTTTCCACGCAGCAACCTTGTCTTTCGCGCAGAGGAGTTCTTTGGTGCGCACCGCGCTCTCTTGGCTGAGCAGCGGCAACATCAGCACGTCGAGTCGATACCCCTCGGGAAGGGATGAGCGGGCTTGTTGAATGATCTCTTTGCAGAAACCACAAGCAGGGTCGGAGAACATGGTGATTGCTTTCTCACCGTTGCCGACTGTGAGGGGGGCGAGATCCTTGAAACCGAGGTTGGTCTTATCCACTGGGATGTAGTGGGCGGCGATCCGAGCATCCTCGATGGTTTTTAACTCTTTCTTCGCCCACACGTCATAAACCGTTCCCTGGATGATGAATCGGCCGGTATCGCTGATGATGGCGAATTTGCCGTTCTTCTCGATCGCCAGCATTGCAGACGCAGGAAGCATCACTACCTTGTCTGCGTTCTTGTCCGCAGGGCTCGCTGCTACTGCGGTGCCAGCCAATGCAAGCAGCGTCATAGCAAGAATGGTTCGGGTTGGTTTGAACATGGGCTTACCTCCTGAGTCGATTCACCCAGAGTATTTGGCCCGGAAAAGAAAAGGCCTCTTTTTCAGGACGTTTTAGCGTCGGAAAAAGAGGCCTTTCAGAGAGGCGTTCTGACTGAGATCAGAAGCCTACAGGCAGGGCTTGGAGAGCGTTGGTGACTACAGCTGCTGCTGGGATAGTTGCCGACATTACCGACTCGATAACATCCGGCGCAGCATAGAGGCCAACACCGCCGCCAACGCCAGTAACGAACGGCATAAGCGATTGGCGGAGAACGCCCGCGCCGATGCCGGTGAGGATCATCAGACCGATCAGAATGCGGCCGAGGGTACCTTGCATCCACTCTGTCAAGGTAATCCACACGCTATCGAACGTATCGCCGCCGGTACCCGCGAGCGCGGTACCGGCGACCACCATTGCCGCTGCGATGGCCATCGTTTGGAGGGTTGCTTTGTTGACGTGCATTGGTCTTGCTCCTAGAGGTTGACATGCGCAGGGGCTGCGCTCAGGAGACATTTTTCGTGCTTTCCGTAAGCCTGTGTTTCGCTTTCAGGCGCATTTGTCGACGGAAATTAAAAAGGGCCGCTTTATGCGGCCCTTCTCTTTTACTTGTTGGAGACTGGAGGCGATTCCGCGCCGGAGTTATCGATACCTACCAGCGTAATTACCGGCTCGCCATCTGGATAACGCCACATTGGCACAGAGATGCTGTTTGAGCTGAGAGCCTGCTGCTCACCATTGATGAACCAAAGGTTTTTGGCCATGCGGCCATCTTCATCAGTACAAACGGCTTTTGCCAGCCAGGAGGTTCGACCGACCACAAGCTCCAGCTTGCAGACCGGGGGCTTATTCCTTGCCACCGAGATGTCAACCTGGCCTGTTGCTGTGTGCCCCATTGCGCTGGCGACATCCAGTTTCACCGTATACACGCCCTCCTCTTCAAGGGTCGCTCGCCCATAATCCCCTGAGCTTGATAGCGTCTCCCCGTTGAGACTGAACGTTTTGCTGAGTATCTGATCCTTGGGATGCCCGCCGGTGATTGATGGTCGGATCAGAACGCCCAGCGGGGCACGATTCGCGTCGTTATCCCCACTCCAGGACAATTTCACATCCCACGGAATAGGCTCCAAAAACTCCATCTCTGTTTCGGCATAGCTGTAGTTGCCCCGCGAGTCGGTGATATGAGCACCGAATGTGTAGATCCCCGGCTCAGTCAGTCGAACGATGCGACTGGTCTGGCTGGAGTCCTTGATCATTTCGAGGCCGGCGTAGGGTGGGATATCCCACTCGATGGTCAAGCCCTCGAACTCTCGGAACAAGCCAAGAGAGCGAGCCGTCATGGTCAAGTCTGCCGGCGCATACTTGGCTGAGTATTTGGTGTTGATCTTCCACTCAGGCCAGTCGTACGACCAGAAAATAAGACGGTGCTGAGTTAGGCCCAAACCGCCTCGATCCTCATACCCATTGATCCAAGATCGGACGCTGATGTAGCTCTCTTCTTTCTCCATGTCCTCCCGAGTTGGGGTGTACTTCACCTCAGTGGAGTCGACGACTGTGCCGTCAGGCAGGATGAACTCACCATCCATTGTCATATCCATTTTCGGGTAAGGCATCATCAAGTTGGCGACCCAGGTAGCTTCCTTTCCTACCTCAGGACGGCGCGGCCCGATGATCTGGACACGAGGCGGCCGGACAGGTCTAAACGCAACGCCTGCGCGGAGGGTTTTGTAGACGCGCTTATCCTCTGGTGAGTCTGAGTATTTCAGCCTGGCCGTGAGGTACACACGATCAGCAGAGTTGCGGCTCAGCCGGTAGGAGCCCTCCCCAGCGGCCCAGGTTTTACCGCGATCCTCCGACCATTCCACAACCATTCCGGTCGTATCGAGCGCATTACCTTTGAGGTCAGTGAGCGTGAACGTACCGCTATCACCAATAAACACGTTTGCTGGGCCTTTAAGGCGGGCAACGGGCACGACATAGGCAATAACTTCAACGGTAGGGGTCATGGATTTCGCGCCGCTATGGCGGTTCGTCAACTCTGCCCTCAGCAGATATGTACCACGCTGAAAGACCATGCTGAGCCGTTGCGGCAGCTTCGCATTGGCCTCAACGTCCTCCCACGTCACGCCGCCGTCCTTGCTCATTTCCCAGCGCACGTCACCAAGGTCTCCTGACTGGTAGCGATCGTTGGTGACGGCGTAGAAGCTGCTGCGAAGAGGAGCTGGGCCGATAACCCGCAATGCCTGGATTGAACCATCGAGAGATTCGCCGTTGAGAACGGAGAGCACCATTGGCGAGCCCGACTCCCGAATCAGCTCGTATTCCGGCACAGGGGAGCGAACACGCGCTTCTGCAATGATGCGAACCGCTTTGTTCGTCAGCGATTGTAGATCGATCTCAAACTCAACCTCCCCGTTCTCGTCGATGGGCTCCCAGTTTGTCATCGGCTCATAATTCACTCCGGCAGTTGTCGAAAGCAGGCGAATATCCCAGTCGCCCATGCTGCTCAGCCGATATGCGTCCTCCATATAGCGGGTGTCCTTGATGGCCACGCGGATTGGAAGGCTGACCGTATCCAGGACAGTTCTCTCGTCGTTGAGAATGACAGGGAGAATTTTGTCGTGAGGGACCGCCAGGAGTGACGCGGTTTTGGTCGACCTCATCTCTGGCAACGCGGTGTATCCAACGTCAACGGAGTATGGCGTTACGCTCCACAGGGGAGCCTCGGCCCCCTCGATGTAGCGCGTAAACCGCTGGGCACGACCGTAACTCGGAATCGTAGACCGTTCTATCACTGCATCCGCCCGATTGATCGCCACGTCCAAGGAAGCTGCGATTGCAGTCACTGATGCGCTACCAACATAGCCGCCGAGTTGTGAGACCGAATACAGCCCTTCTTTCACCAGGTTGCTTGCCGGCATATCGATTTCGATTGCCGGCGGCTCGATCACGTTTACGGTGTGCTCTCCGTAGCCAATATCGATTTCCTGACCACTCGGCGTAAACATGGATGCCTTCCAGGAGATGTTGTTCGCTCCAAGCAGGGCCATTGTTCCTTCCGCGAGTGGCGTGACGGTGTTGCGTTGCTGGGCCATGCCTTCTGGCATCTGCATCCAACGGATAAGGCACGATGGGCGGCTCGACCATTGCTGAGCCGTCTTTTTCGCAACGCCTTCGTTCGCCGTTGCATCACACACAGGGCCATCCGTGTGACGGAGCAACAAGGAAAGTTGCTGCACCTTCTGATAGGCCTCTGCCGGTGCTGGCTTCAGGCCAAAGCGGATCTGATCTGCAACCGGAAGGATCTTCAGGTCACGAGTGAAGCTCGCAACCTTGTGCTTCACGCCGCTAGGGTCAAACACATAGGCGGTAGCCTCGATAGTCTGGTTTCCCAAAGAACTCCCGCCGGCATCCATCATCAGGTTGGCCAAGGTACTAGCGTTGCGCCATTCATCGGGGGTTTTCGTCCAAGTGACGTAGCAAGCACGATCCTGAAGTGCATTTTTCGGCTTCGCGACAGCTTCGCTGGTCAAGATGCTGCATGCCCCATTGCTCGGGCTGAAGCTGATTTGAGCACGGCCGGACGCTTGCAGAATCTCCCATGCATCAGCCGTCAGTACGCCCTCCGGAGCCCATACGGTTACCGGCACGGAATAGACAGGGCCGGTCATATCGGCGCGACTGAGATAGACCAGCGCCTGGCCATCGACCCCAACATCCAGGCCACCTAAACGGGCCTCCAGCAGATCGGCAGTCATTTTCGTAGGTACCAGACGCATACCAGTGCCTTGAGAAAGCTCACGATGCTCCAGTGTCACCCCAACTTTCGAGTCAGGCGTGACGATGGCGATGATCTCGCCGCCGAGAGCCTGAATCACTTCCTGGTCGGGAATTCGGAGCGCATAGGCACCCAAACGGGTCGTCATTTGGTGCTTCACGGCCGGGATGCTCGGGGCCACCGAGGTAGGCTGAACTTCGCGGTCTTTGAACATCTCCCAGGCCGGCAAAAGCTTCAGGACAACATCTTGATCGACATAGAGGCCATCCTGGTCAATGGCACGAATCTGTACTGAGGTTTCAGCCTGGCCATCGGTCTTATAGGTGATGCTCATTCCCTCCACCGTCACGTGGCCATGTGCTGGCTGTTTGACGACTTGCAAGGTGTGCGAGCCCCAGTTGTTCGGATCGATCACTTTCAGATCGGCCGTTCCACCGATTCCTGCATACATCTTCACTGTCGAAGGGGTGATACCCGTTGGTGCAAAATTGAACTGAGTAACAGTGACCTTCCCCTCTCCTTCTACACTGAGCCCTTCCTGATCCGTGGCGCTGAAAGTGAACGAATCTTCCCCATAGAAACCCGGATTAGGGGTGTACTCCATACGGCCATAGAACACACGGACAGTCCCGTGCGTCGGGTTCGTGAGGATCTTGAACGTATGGCTGTCCCAGAGATTGATGTCATGCACCTCAGGATCAACCTGGTCACTCACTTGCCCTTCACGGGCCTGAATGGTTACTCCCGTCCAGGTAGGGGCGTAATTGAACTTCGCGACATTCACAACCGCGGTGGCTTCAGCCTTCATCCCAGACACGTCCTGTACGCGGTACCTGAACTCATCGGGGCCAACGTATCCAGTGTTCGGGGTGTAGGTGAACCCGGTAGGGGTCGCGACTACAGAGCCCTGGGACGGGCTCGACAGAACTGAATAGGTTTTCTTCTCCCACGCTGCCGGGAAGTCCTCTATGGGAGTTGCGTCCACCGATGAGCTTTCGTTGACGCTGACCGTCAGTTTCGTTGTTACAGGCGGCTCTATTACCTGAATGACCGATTGCCCCTCTTCGAGGGTGATCTTTTTCCCGGTGGTGTCGTAGACGCTAGCCGTCCAGCGGATCGGATGCTGCCCGGAACGGGTGAAAACGCCGGTCAACTCAAGAGGATCGAGCGCTTTGATGCTCAGGTCTTTCGGGATGACCGAGAACTCAATCAAGCACTTCAAGGCACCGCCGCTCATGCCAGCACTCTTTGCCGCTGCGTCATCACCAGTGATCGAACACGTTGGGCCCGAGCGCTGCGTCATGGTGACGGATGCAGTCTCAATCGCACGAGTAACACTTTTCTCATGCAGCGATTGGATGAAGGTTGTTGAGCCGGTCGCAGCTTTGACGCTCAGTATTTCCTCACCGCTGCTCAGCAGTACCTTTTCCGTACCCTTGTTGAATACATAGAGGGAATAAGCAACCTTCTGCTGGCCTGCGTCGAGGACTCGCCCTGTCAGCTGAGTGACCGGGTGCGGTGCACCGGAAACCTCTACTTGCTGAAGGCCTCGGGGAATGCTCGTCCACTCAAGCAAGCAGATGGGCGACTTGATGGGATCGGCAGACCTTGCCACCGCGGAAGATGTCGTTAGAGGGCAAATGCTGCTAGCTGAAGCGGACAGCTTTACCGTGGTGTCAGTCATTGCCTGTACAGGATTTTTATTGTTGATGCCAAGCGTGACCTTGGGCATCCAGGTATTGATATCGGCATACACCACAGGAGCATTCGGCGCGGAGGTAGAAATGATCACACCATTACTTCCGGTAGCTCCCTGAGTTACCGGAACAACAGGTAGCGATATCTTACCGCCGGTACTGGTGAAGTTGAGTTGGCTAATCGTTACCGTTGCTCCCGGATTGACGAGAACACCGCCAATCTTTAGAGGTGTTGCTGCGTCAGACCTGAGCGTTGCCAGCAGATCATAAACACCAGAAACTGGCGTACCGTCCGCAAGCTTTAGCTGTTCGC
The DNA here is from genome assembly GCF_034314165.1 of Pseudomonas sp. Bout1. Lineage (GTDB taxonomy): Bacteria > Pseudomonadota > Gammaproteobacteria > Pseudomonadales > Pseudomonadaceae > Aquipseudomonas. Next base: position 125,420 of record NZ_JAVIWK010000003.1, read on the forward strand.
TGTTTATCACCACAGAGCCATCGTTACGATTGAACTCTTTTGGCACCGCAGGGATATTAACGAGACCGTTTACATGACCAACGATCCCAGCCATCTTAGGGCTGTAGAGGAACGTGGTTGAGCCAACACCCTTGTTCTGTTGTGAGTCCTGCGCATTGACTCTGAGCGTATAACTCTCTCCAGCCGTTAAGGACGGGAATAGGATCGGGTACTCAAGACCGTAGGTAGTCGCATTGAGCTTGCGGAACGAAAGTGCAATCGATTCGTTTGCAGGTCCTCCGGTCAGGCTAATCGAGGTGATCTTAGGCGCAGGGTCTTTGTTGTCAGTTACCGTGAAGGTGATTTTGTCGAGTGTATCGATAGAATCGCTCGCCCCCTTGTTCACAGTTACAACAGGCTTTGTCCGGTCACTCTGAAACTTGAAAAGAGGAAGCTTTGTGACGGCTCCTAACTTTTCACTGGCGACACCAACAAGATCATGCGACCCTTCCGGCAGTGTTTTGAGATCAAATTCGTACTCAAAATACTCACCTGATGAGGAAGTTAGTTTCTTTGTAACGCTCAGTGACGTCCCACCTGCATTCTCAAGCCACGCGGTGTTATGACCAAGCCTATCTTGATAAGCGCCTTGCTGTGGCTGCCTGATCTTCAAGGTCAGTAGCATTTCAGAGGAATCATAGACGTAGCTTAGAACAGGTACATATAGATCATTCCACCATACGTTCGCCCACTCCCCATTAGCGGTTAACGCTCCATCTGCACTTTTAAGCACACCTTGATCGTGAAGATACCCGGACGTGCCTTTGTTCAACTCTCGAGTAACCGCTATTTCGCACTGAGTTTTACCTGCGGGAATGGTACATGTTCCCATGTGGCTAGCAATCTGATCGAAAGGCCGCGCCTCCACCGTGTACCGAACTTTCGTGATAGCTACAGGAAGTTCATTTGGCGAAACCACACGGTTTGCATAGCTAAACCATCCCTTGTCGCTGAAATAATAGTCAATGGCAACAATCACAGGTGTTTTAGGGGCGCTTGGGTCTAACACCAAGTCATATTTTATGTATTCACCCGCCCACTGCCCGAAATTCACAAACCGAATGTAGTTATGATTCTCAGAACGGTAAGGGAGAGAACCAATGACGTAGACATTGTTTGCATCTTCCCCCGCGAGGGTATTTTCACCCAAGGAGTTTAAGAAGCTTAGTCCGCCCTGCCTGTAGGTATGCCAGTTAGACTTAGGAATCTTCCATGCCAATCGGATTGGGTTAGTCTTAACCGACGCGCCAGGCTTGTAGGGCACAAAACCCTTTAAGCCTGGCGCAAGAGTTGTTGTAACTCCCGGCTCAAAGACACCGAACGGCTCCTGAGGGCCATCAACTGTATTGTCAAACATCACCTTCTGACGCTTGGTTATCGTAGAGTTGCCGGCCTTATCGGTGACGACAAACTCAAGCCCGAAGACCTCATCCAAGTCAGAGTCTGGAAAAAAACTTGTCCTGTACTGTATCGACGCCGTTTTACTCTCTTCCGAAAAAAGAACATTGTGAGCCTTATAAAGAGCACCGGACTCCCGATATACGTTAGCGGTGACCTTGCTAATTCCCGATGGGTCAGAGAACCCATCCAGGACGAAGCTCGAATATGTCAAAGCATCGATTGCTGCAAGGCCGAGTTTCCAAACTTCGCCAGTGAGAACGGGCTCACCCCATGTATATGGGCGCGGGGCAAATGTACCTGCTACTGGGCCAGCAGTATCAATAACGAGGGGAACATTTTCAGTTTGAACAACAGCTCCAGCGCTCGACAGAATTTCTGTTTTTACGGTGTAGCGTCCATCAGGTAGCTTCGGACTAACAAACTCTTCGGCGTAGTAGTTTTCGCCGTTGTATGAAATAACGTCGCTCGCACCAAGAACCTTCGAACTTTCCTTAGTGAAGACAGGTGTGGCGGCACCGTTAGCAGTCACCGCTATGCGCAGTTTTCGGTCAATACCACCGCTAACCATGAACGATATGCCAGTGGAGGGGTTGATAAACCCTGTGCCTGGCTCCGTATTGGTTTGAACCCCAGCATTGTTCGTATAGCCGTATTTAACAAGGTCGGCATACGCACCATTGATTGGCACAATGGCCAAAGCGATAGCGCCCAGAAGCGCACCACTCACTTTATTGAGGAACGATGGCCCTCGGGTCTTTGTCGTACCCATCGTGGAACTCCTTTAACTCGCGTTGGCAAGCGAAACCTTAGAGTGTGTTTTGTTAGGTCTTGAAACGACCAAATGCGCCTGCTTTCGCAAGGCGCATTTCTGCTCAACCGCCGGCACTTCGTTTAATGTTCTACTTGGCAGAATTAGCCTGCGGCGGCTGAACGATCGTGAGGGGACGCAAGGTTGGTGTTGCCTGAGGGGTTCGAGCACCGATCTCCCAGCGACGCGCTTCCACTTCGGTATAAATGAAGCCAGGAACATACAGATCGCCTTTCTCGTCCTCCCATGGATCAATTGCGATACGCATGACTACAGCCTGCGAGCGGATCGGAAGAGGATTTCTCGCTCTCATCGGCATTGGGGCGTTGTCCGATCCTTCTGCGATAAGCACGCGCGTTGCGCCGGTACCTGTTGATTTATCACTGCCGGCCTCAACGCCTTCTTGTTCTTGCTTCAACTGGGTTTTGTAGTCATCACCCTCAGTTGCCGAATAAACATCTTTTGCGGACATGCAAGTAACGCCGCTCGGCATACCTTTACATGCATACTCACTTGAGCCTACGTTGAGAAGATTTGTGCAGCCAGTAGTCAATGCAGCAATTGCGCTTACAAGGATAATTTTCTTAATCATCACGATTTCCTTAATTGTTTACGTCATTGACTTTGAGAGTTGCTGCATTGAACTTAACGGTCATGCCTTTATTGACGATAAAATCAACATCACGCATTGCGTCGATTTCAATAACAGGGAAGATGCTTTCAGCCATCTCGAGATAGAAGTCGGCGACTCGCTCAAGAGCCGTCCCCGCCCCACTGAAGCCGGCCGACTGAAGTGCATTGCTATCGAATGCCTGCTCGTAAACAGGAGCAACGGTGTCGCCGTTATCTCCAGCGCGGGTGACGTTGATGGTCGGTACCTTTTGAACGTTGAAAGCACTCGCGACCCCCTGCATGAAGCCAGCCATAAGGCTTCTTGCAAGGATTTGGCCCTGCTTGCTAACCAAACGGCCACGGATGCCTGCCTTCCCATCCTCGCCCGTTGCGTATGCCTCCAGGCTGGACTCCAGCACCGAACCATCATTGCGTACGCACGACAGGCGCTCCGCTCGCAGATAGGCTCTTTCCGAGCTGAGGTCACCCCAGCCGCCGGCGATCAGGAAGCATTCGCGAAAATCAGCCCTGAAGCGGTTAGGAAGGATTGCTTCATTCTTGATGCGGATCAGGCTCGGGAAAGGGTCGCGTTGTGCCTGCTTTCCAGTTGGCGCGTCCATACCTGTGACCAAGACGCCAGACAAGATCGATCCAGCAGGCAGCGTCACAGATAGCTCCTCAGGCTTGTCGCTCTTTCCCTCGTCTTCCTTGCCCTTTATCACCCGGATCTTGGGCGTTTCCTTTTTCTCGCTTGATCGCGACTTAGGGTCTTCCGGTTGCTCAGGTGGCAGGTTCGAGTAAACGTCAGTCAGATCTGCCGGCGAGCTTGTTACTTTGTTGATGAATGCCGATTCGCGAGGGGGGATAGGGGAACGCGCCTGGTTGGCGGTGGAGCTGTCGGACGAGTTATCACCACCCTCACCAGTGCCTTTCTTTTCCCGTCCAACCCGCGCCAGCTCCTGCTGAAGCAACTGGAGTTCTTGCTCCAGGCCGCTTACTTTTTCTTGCGTATTTTTGAGCTGAACGTCCTTTTCTTTCTGCCCTATCACGCGCTCAAGGCGGTTTTGCTGCGCCTGGAGCTGTCGCAGTTGGCTGGCGATCGAGTCCAAGCCCAACGCGCGGGGGTCTTCATCGGTGAGGATGGCCTCTACCTGAGGCTTTGCCGCTGCGCGTGCCTTGCGCTCGGGGCTCGCCGCGTTCATGGCGACGCCAACGATAGTACCCACGACCAGAACCGTCCCACCGATGGCAAGCATCAGCTTGCCTCTGGGCGTGAGTTTTTCGAGGAATTGCTGAATCGCTTTCACTGATGGTTCCCCTTACTGCAACAGGCTTGGACGAGTGGAGCTTTGCGGTACTTCGGTCGGAACCCGAGTGACGACAAACACTTCTGTTTTCTGGCCAGGTTCAAGCACCTCATCTGGCCATGCGCTTACAGCTGCTCGGTGAGGGTGCGTGCACGAGCCGTGATCGAACTCAACGGTTCTGGCCGACACGTTTTCGGCGGTGGCCACGAAGACTCTGAAGTCATGGCCCTCGATCAACTGCGACTTGCTGAAATCGAAGCTGAGGCTTGGCTGCGCACAGGCGGGGATCTTGTTGCCGCTGGTAAGCGCACCGAAGCTGTATCCACGCGGCAACTTGCCTAGCGCCATTTCGCGCATGAGGGAGCGAAGAGTGTCCATATACGGCTGAGAGCGTTCCCACTTCCGCGCCTGGCCGCTGTAGTTCGTCGACGAGGTTACGGGCATGCCGCTCGCCAGCCCTTGTACGTTTTTCGCCAGGATCAGGTTCGCCTGGATGGGAGGTACGCCCTGCGGCAGCAACGTCAGGGAAATTGCAACAGACTCATCGTCCTCAGGTGTGACGAACATGGTCACCGGCTTCTCATCCTGAGTAGTGACGTAGATGACGTTTCCACTTGTCGAAATATCAGCCTCACTTACCGTTTGGATATGAGGGTTATCGAACGGCGTAACCAGACGGTTGATTTGGCCTCTGCTGATCGGAATCAGGGTGTTTGTGCCGCTTGCAACGACCACATCCTGGCGAGACTCGATGGGCTGAACAGGAGTGGGCTTCTTCACAACGCTGGCCGGCACACTGGGGTTTTCAACAGAGCCCGGAGTAATGGCAACCAGACGTGGTTTCTTTTCCCCCTGCGGCTCTTCCTGTCGTTCAGGAACGCTCTCTGGAGAATCCACAGGCTTGGCAACCACTTGAGGCTGCGTGCTGGCAGCAACTGGCATGTTCATGCCTGGTATCTGGATCTGCTCCTGGGCAATAGCAGGCATTACGGCAGCCATAGCCAATACGAGCGCAGCTGGCTTGAAGAAATGGAGGGAAACTGGAAGTGACATCGAGACGACCTCTGCTCTGAGTTGTCGTCAATTCTGGAGGGCATTAAGTCGCTTGAGTCGCGTTTTCAAGCAGCTTTTGCGTCTGAAAACGGAGGGGAATTTTGTGTAGGCGTTGACTGGCGATACCAACGAAAAAGCCCATGCCAAAGACATTGGCATGGGCTTCTTTCGTCGCAGCTTAGCGCTGCTGATTCTTTCTCTTCTCGCGCTCCGCTTGTTTCTCCGCCTTGCTGTTCTCGCGATCAACCACATCCTGGGTTCGAGCATCGCCAGAGTTCGTACTAACCCAACTCAGGACAGGCTTGTAGTCTTTGATCATAAGCTCGAACTCATAGGTTCGATTGCTACGCTTTTTGTCGCCCGCCGGCCCTTCGCTCACGGAGCGGCCGGTAACGTAGAACTTGTTCTCGTTGAGGTTATCGCGGAGCACTTTCTGCGGCTCGAAGCTTAAGGTCACACGATCCTGGCGGATCTGATGAATCTGAGTATCGAGAACCTTCATCGTATCTTGATAGATCGACTTATCGAGGATAGGCCCCAGGGCATCTTTTACGACAGAGGCATTATGCGGGGTGACGTTGCCTAGCATCATCGCGATGTAAAGAGCCCATGCGTCGGCGTACTCCCCGGAACTTTGCGTTTTACTGACCCAGGCGGTCTCAGTCAGGGTAGGTGGTATCACGGTGACCACTTCATCCTTGTTGAGAGCAGAGCAAGACACCAGCAGATTGCTCAATACAAGGCCAGCAACGGCAATGCGCAAAAACTGATTTTCTCCGCGCATGCCATCGAACGAATTGCTAAGCGACTTAAAAAGCATCAGACGAACTCTCTCTCGTAGGAATTGGGCATGGATCGCACACTCTTCCGGCCAATGGCTCCCCAGTGCCAGTAAATGGCGTGAAGCAGATAGCCGTCAGGGCGGTTGTCGCAGAAGCGACGATAGAAGCGAGCGAGCAGGAGACCCACCACTGTGCAAAGAATCAGCTGTGCCAGAAGAACGCCTGCAACCAAACCGATCCCTATCGGCATGACCTCATCCAAACGCCAAAACATCACGTGTGGCGGCTGGTCGATGTATGCCGGAATTTTGATTGGCTCGCTCACTTGGCACCCCCTGCTTTGCTGAGACTGGCAATCGCTTTGAGGATGCCTTCATGACTAGCGTTAGCACCTTGGAGAACCATCGACATGCCTGTCTGGTTGTCCAGGAGCAGGGTTGAAGGGGTCTGTTGGATGCCCAGCTTTATGGCTTGATCAAGATCGCCAGTAACTCGCTCGATGGCCTGCTTCGAGTCTGTGCAGGCTGCAAAACGCTTCCCATCCAGGCCAAGCTCTGTCGCAAGAGAAACGAGTGATTCTGAAACCCCCTTGCCGTTGCCACCGGTTTTATCGAAAACCGTCTGGGTGTACTTCCAGGCAGCATCTGAGCCGCCTTGCTCACCAGCACACTCGATCGCCAGGGCTTGCCGGCGTGATGCCTCGCCAAGGGCGGGGACATGGAGAATCGCGGCATTGATTTGCCCCGCTGACGACTCGATAAGCGCTTTCAGCAGGGGGAAGTGATCGCGGCAGTAAGGACATTCCGTATCCGTCATCTCGACGAGCGTGTACCGAGCAGATGAAGAGCCATAGATCCAGTTGTCCGGAGCTGCGGGGATATCATCTTCTGGAAGCTGTTTGAGGTTACCGATGATCTCTTGGATAGAGGCGGGGTCGACTGCTTGTGCTCTCGCAATAGTCAACTCACCTTCGAGAGTATTGATCTGGCCTTCCAGCACGCTCACGGTGGAGAAATAGTGATAGGAACCAACAACCAAAGCGGTGGCAAGGGCTGTGATGGTGATAGCAAAGGGGATGGTTTTCGTTGCCATAAGGGTCAGCCTGTCGTGGTGTTAGGGGCATTCTGCGGACAAACGCCGCCTGAAAGTTCCGTTTTCAGGCGGTTTTATGGTCAGAATTCAAATGCGCTTTGGCAGGTTACTGATCAGCACGGACAGCACGACAGGCAGCATGATGACGATGAAGGTTGAGATAACGAGTGGCGGTAAAGGTAGAGGCATCAACACGCTGAGCACGATGAGCATTCCGCCCCATGACAGGACGATCGCGGCGTTGTTATTCAAGAACGGTGATGAGTAGTCGAATCCATGCCGCTTGGCATTCCAGCGCATCCAGCCGGCGTAAATAGCAGGCACAAGAACCGCGATCAGCAGTGGCAACCAGTAAAGCGTTAAAACGATCCGGTAAACCATCTGGTAGATGATTTTCTGGACGGCCTCACCTCGGGACTCAAGATACCGAAACCACCAATCCACGTTTTTTTCGAAGGCATCCACGGTGCCGCCACGAGGCATCAGCATGTCGGAGACAATCTTTTTTGCCCCGGAGTCGATGACAAGTGCCGAGTAGTAGCGATTGGTTTTTTCCAGCACCTTCTCCATGTCCGAATCGCCAAGCAACTCAATGCCCCATTTCCGCTCTTTCAGCATCACCGTATCCACAAGCTTGTTCGGCGCAACAGTCGCCAGCATCAGGATCAGGACGAAGAAGAACGCTATAGAGGCCATAACGCCCTTTGGCCACTTCTCTTCAAGCATCTCAGCCATTGATCAGGAACTCCCGGATAGGTTGCGGGACATTTGTTGTTTCGCACCACAGGACAACATCATCCGGTGCAGGGGCGTTGCCGTAGCTCGTGAGGATCTGGAGGATGTGGCCGAGCACCACCCGGAGCCGAATAAAGTCGCTGATGCCCTCACGACACATACGCTGGTAAGCCACCAGCACATCAATCAGGGCAGCACCAATTACCTCGGGTTTATGGCCCGCCTCAAGCATCTTGAAGATGAATTGCGTGCCACAACGCCATTCCAGGTCAAACGTGCGCAGCCGAGTTGTTGAGGCCTCATCCAGGCCAGTGAGCCGCTGAATTTCTAGTGGAATCGAGACAGTCATTTTTTGCTCCGGAATCAGTTGGCAGTCGGGCCGGTAAGAATGGGTAGTCGCCCCTTGCGGATATCACCGCCCGCAAACACCGCGAGATATTCGAGATCTGGTAGCTCGCCGAGGAGCGCTGTTGGGAAGCGCTCACCCTCCTCTTGCATAAGGCGCTCACCAACATTCCCGCCCTGCACCACCCCGCCTTCACCTGCCGAGTTGCCCTGAGTACGCATCACGTATTTGTAGCGAGTTGGCGTCATCTTTTTCGCCACGAACTCCTGCGTATCGGTATCAAGGATGCGGAGGCAGATGATGTTGTTCGCGTTCCCCAAAACCTGCATGGCCTTGGCTTCGTCACCCATGCGGGCCTTGAAGTCGGCGATGGTCTGGGTTGCGATGTAGAGGTTTATCCCTGCGCCGCGGCCCTTGTTCAGCAGCTGGATGAGCTGGTCATTGATCACCTCGGCGGCCTCGTCGACAAAGATGTTCACCGGCTTAGGCAACCTGTGGTTGTAGATCTCGCCCGCTGTCGACGCCAGATCGGCCAGGGCCAGCGACCCGATGGTTGAGCCCACCATCGGGTCGGCAAGCGAGTCGAGGCCCAGGTAAAGAACCTGGTCGGCATTGATGACCGAGTTGAGGTCACTGATTCGGCGCGGGTCTTCGTCGTCGATGTGCGGGGAAAGCAGCGGCCCCATTTCACCGGAGGTGAGCATCACCAGGATTGGAAGAAGGCCAGCGATCATCTTGCTGAAGTGCGATCGCTCGTGCTCGAGCATGGTGAGCAGGCCTTCCAGATCGGTATTGGCCTCAACCTTCGCGATATCGTTGTAATAGACCTTTCGTAATACCTTCGCCTTCTCTTCGATGTTCCGAACCTTGGCCGAAAGAATTGCTGATTCGGCCATCCTCGCGAATTCATCTTCACCGAAGACCTTTGAACCGAAGGCCATAACCACCTTGATGGTTAGCCCTGGAACATCTCCCTCAAGGGTTCTCCTGAGACCAACAAGCGTGGGCAGGATGTTGCAGATCAACATGGCCTGAATCACGCTATTCAAGGACATTTGAGCAAAGGCTTGGAATGGATCGCCAGCTTCGCTTTTCATCAACACTGCCACACGGGATGCAACTTCCGTTGCCCGGCCGTAGTTCTTTGTCAGCGACAAACGAACCGACTTATCCGGATGTGCAGGGTGGAAGTATTTGAACAGGCTGGCCTTCCCCATCGCCTTGCATGTGCGCTCGCATGTTTCGGCTAGGCCTTTATCGCCTTTCGGATCGATTACGATCACGGGCTCACCACGAGCGATGCACTGAGATATGGCCAGGTCGAACCAGCGGGTCTTACCGGCCCCTGTTGTGCCCAGCACGAGGTGGTGGATCGAACGCTGGTCTGCTGGCCGGAAACATGGCTCCTCTTCATCCATGCCGATCCCGTGTATCCATTTCGTACCCTTAACCTCAGCGTTGCGGCGGCCACGCTTACCGATAATGGCCTCAATATCCATCGCTTGGAGCTCGAATGCGTACTGCCCGTGCCGCTGTCGCCAAGGGAAAGCCTCGCCGAAATAGAACTCGTGTGGGTGTCTCTTCACCAGCTCCATCACCTCCTCCAAGGTGATGAAGGAGAGATCTGCTCCAACGAGACAGGCTTTTGCCCGATGAACGCGGAGGGCCCTTGGTATGGCCGCTAACGCAAATCCAGCCTGCACGCCAAGCGTTATCAGGTATGGGGTTACCGGCATCTCCGTCATCAATTGAACGGCGGTGCCGGCGAGCATGGACGAACCCCACGCAACTGCTTCCCGCGCCTCGTAGTTTTTCCGCCAGTAACTGGTGTAGTCCCATTCACTCATTTTTTGGGAAGCTCCTCGTAAAGGGGGCGAACGAAGATTTTTCTGCGCTTGGCGACCTTGACGGCATCGCGGAAGCAGAACACCGCGTTCTCTAGAGATGTTGGCGTGATGCCGAACTGCTCAGCGACATTCGTGAGCATGTAGGTTGTGAGGCTGAGCACAGGTGATCCGCCTATTTCCTCAAGTACGGCCTTCTCGATCAGCGACTTCACAGCCTGCTCGAGGCTTGGGATGTCGGCCTCGCGAAGCCGGGATATGTGAGGAATAACCCAGTCCAGCTCCGCTAACTTGCAGTAAATAACGCTGTAGTCGGACGTGAGCATGAAGCCTTCACGGGACTGTAGGGTTCGGGTCAGGGCTGGCCCCTCGACGGTAATGTCCTGCCACAGCCAGCCCGCATGGACGAGCGGGTGGATGTCCTCAGCAAGGAAGGAGGATTTCCCCAGTCGAACGAATACCTTGTTTCTCGCTAATGCCGCGTTCTCGGGGTCTTGAGTAGCGGTGATGAGCTTTTGGGCAAGATCAGGTTGTTGTTCCAGCAGGTAGCATTCGTGCGCTGTAAGCTTCGAGACGACACCGGCTGGCAAGATGCTGGAAGCGCCTGGCACCTCCTCCGCCACGCGGCCGACCTCTTCGTCTTTCTGCTTCTTCGATTCCACCGGAGGCGTAGTTTTAGGCGTGCGTTTGCCTTGCCCCATGATGGAGTTGAGGGAGATCTTTTCCTGACGAGGCAACAGCTCCTGCGCCCCCTGCCCTGATCCAGCCTGCGTATCAGCATCAGAGGGATCGGAGCTAATTTCAGCTTCAGCGGCCGGGAGTGGTTCTTCTTGCTGGGGCTCAGCCGCCGGCGAGTGAGGACTCAAGAAAAGCAGCATTTCCTCAAGGCTGGCAGGAGGCTCCTGAGGTGCTTCTTCCTCCTCCTCAGCATCCAAAGCTTCCTCTGGTTGGGAGGAAGCAATTACAGCCGTATCGTCACCTGCCGGCTCTGACTCCACACCCACAGGGGCGTCTTCGGCGGGGTTCTGCGCTTGTTTGAGGCTAACCCCTGAAGAGGCGGTTGTTGGTACCGGAGCTGCTTGCCTTGGAGCCGCTTTTTTCTTTCTTGCTGGTTTCGACGATGCGGATTCTTTTGGAGGTGTAGGCCCCGAATCAGCGTCAGTATCCCCGCTCGAGTCCCCAGTCAGATCAGCCCCAAACAGGTCTTCCTGATGCTCACTCAGCGCGTTCGCTGCTGCGCCAGCCGTATCGTTAGGAGCAATGACATCCTTCTGCTTTCCCTCCTTCCCAAGGCTGATGGAAACTGGCGGCGGAATCGGTGTGGTTGGAAAAAGGATGTCCGGATTCACAAGCTTCATGCAGCGCAGCGCCGGGCCTTTGCCGTTCTTGCGCAGAAGGTGAGGCGTAACCAGCCAGTACAGGTCGCCGTTTGGGGCTCTCTCTGCTATCCCGTGCTCTACCAAGGTACCAATTAGCGTGTCAGGTGATCGCGGGATGGCCACAACCCCATCACCGACCAGCATGCTCACAATCTCCTCGGCACCCTGGTTCCAAGCGATGTAGACGCCATCAGTTGCAACCCATACGCGGCCGGCAGGCGTGTTGATCTTCCAGGTTCCGTCACTCAGCAACCGCAGCATTGCATCCGACACCAACCGCGGTACCGGGACACCTGTTGCATTGCCCCCGCCATTATTCGAGCCTCGATTGAGGTCACGCTTGGTGGATGCAGAGTCGGCCCACTTGACCAACTCGGTCAGAGGCGAGCTTCCGCTCCCGGAAATTGCATCGAGGAGCGCTTCGTAGATGTCGTGGCCACCTTCAATCAGCCACGCCTGTACGGCTGGCGGAATGATCCGTGTTGCTTGCGCTACAGAGACCTGAACGTGATTCCCATGCCTATTGGAATTCCAATGCAGGAAATAGCGGGTCAGCTTGTTGCGCACAGACCAATCATGAAGCGTTTCCTGCGCGTAGATCCACTGGTTGTTGCCTTCAAAATCGGTGGCGCGAATATCCGTGAGAGGCTTCCCTGCGTCGTGTAGCAGCCCTGACGCGATGCCCGCGACGTACCACCGACGCAGGCGCATGCTTCGCCGTGCCGGGGTCTCGTTTGTATCAAAGGCTGTCGTAAGGCACCCATCCAGGGTGAGCGAGGCGACCTCAAGGCTATGTCGGAGCAACCCCCCTGGGCCGGAGTGATGGTGGTTCTCCGACGCCGGCAGCATGTGCGCCAATTCGGCGAAATTCACCAGGATCGGCTCAACGTAGAGCTTGAGGTCACTGGCAGGCATTCCGACTGAATGAATAATCCGATCGAACAGCTCGTGCTGATAATTGCGCATGAACCACTGCCCGCTAACCAGCCCTGGATAACCCTCTTGGTAAGGTGGGTACCGAAGGTTTCGCCAGTTATGGTTCTCCAGGTACCGCTTGATTTCAGGAGTAATCATCTGCTCGGCCGGGTGCGCGAAGCTGTCCGTAAGGGCACGCTCGCTTCGAGGCCACAGGCGTTTCAGGAATGAAAATGGAGGCATACGCTTCTCGGCCATGTTGTGTGCTGAGAATGATGCGTGAGGGATACCGCCTTGAGTTTCGTTTTCAGGCAGTTTTATGGTCGAAAAAAAGCCCGGCAAGTGCCGGGCTGAGGGTTAGAACCAGAAGGTTCCGAAAAACTGTGACGGCTCTTCGACCGTCTCATTTATTGCGTCCACCTTTTGCCGTATGCGGGGCAACGGCTCAGGTTTGGCCTTACTTTCATCGTAGGAGGCATCCACAGAGACCCGCGTAGCCATTGACGAACCGGTCTGGTGTCTCGCGATCACATCGGGCGGAATAACCGCCTCCAGCTCGTGCGCAACACCTTTCCAATCCACAGTGCCAGCCACTTCGTAGCTCGTGACTTTCACACCCAGAGCATCGGCCCGGCGGAACTCCCCCAGCAACGGCAGGATCTCGGCCTCAAGGTCTTTTGCTTCCTTGGTGAGCACTTTCAACTGGGCCTTCAGCTCAGCAATCTTGCTCTCCTTCGCTCTCCTGGCATTTGCTAGCGGACGCCATGCAGCCAGGTCCAGCCTATCCAGCGGAATAACGTCCCGCTTTGGATCGGCCTCAGGCGGCACACCGCGCATCACCAGCCCCCAGAAGATTTCTTCTGCCTGAATGATTCGTCTCACCAGAAGGTCATCCCAGTCAACGATCAAACAGCAGGGTTCATGCTTCGGCGACCAAAACCACAGGTAACCGCGCCGTGCTCCACTGACGATCATCTGGTGCATCACTTGCCAGCGGTACAGCTTAAATGCCTTGCTATGCTCCCTGAGTTGCAGCACCTCCAGATGGTTGGTTTCGGAGAGATTCTTGATCTCTACCGGAGACTTGTCATCCAGAACCCCATCGAACGATGCCCGAATAAAAGGGTATGCGGTCGACTCTGCACAGAACGGCAAAGCCATCTTGCCGTACTTATCCTCAAAGGCTTGTAGCGCTAGCGGTTCGAATTTGACTCCCCTCCTAACCTGCGGGATTACCGACAAGTCAGCTGGCTCGACAATTCCAACCAATTCCTTCCACAGCTCCAGGGGCGTTTTATCAGGGTTTTCACCCATGATGACAGCGCAACTGGTTGCACTGATGCCTTCCCTTCGCCACTCGTGCCAATCAGGAGTCCGCTGCGCGATGTCAACGATTTTCATTGTCGACACCCTCATGGAACCCCAGCCTGGCCATTACCTCATACGCATGCAGAACACCGTTGTTACGGAACTCAGCACAGAGCTTCAGGTCGTGGAACAGCTCGGTTTTCTTCAACTTTGTGGTGCTGTAGAAGCCCTTCGCAAAGTTTGTTTCTGGATCAAGCACATCGACATAGCCGAGCCCGTCAAGCAGCGTCTTGCGTAGCAAGTCAGCATGGCTCAGCACATTCGCTATGCGCTCATCTAGTGGGCCTGATGTGAAGAAGTTGAACTGCAAGCCAATTTCTTCTCCGAGCAGCCGTAACGCCCTACAGACGGCGTTATACCGCTCCTTTCTCAGCTCTTCGGCCTTCGCATGGAAGTCCTGGAGCCGCTTACTGTAAACAACACCCCATTCGCGCAGCTGCTTTTCGTCTGCTTCCGTCAATCCCTGAAGGTCAGGGTTCTCAGGCCAGTTATCCAGATCCATGAACATGCTGAGTTTCCCCAACATGGTTTTTTCTTGGATCTCGACTCCTAACTCCGAATTGCGGTGAGCGACGATTGCGGCTTCTACGGCATGGAATGCCTTGCAGCATGACTCAAAGGTCTTCATTGATTTCTCCTTTTCTCAAGTTCACCACCCTGGCTCGAAAACCCAAGTGGCACCCCCGGAAAGGCGAAACCCCAGAGGGCTTTCGCCCCCTGGGGGATATTCTTTCTCTGGTGTTCCAGTGATGCTCACGATTACGCAACCTTCGCGTAGCGGGAGTAGATTTCTTCTCGCTTGCGCATGGCATCCTCGAAGCTCAACTGACCTGCATTGCAAGCCTGAATCACTGCGACGATCTCCATGCCGCGCTGCCATTCAGCGGTACCCGACAATCGATCAAGCGCCCCCATATCTAGAAGTGCGTATCCATCGTCAAGCATGTCGCCAATGCACAGCTCCGGCGTGTCATGCGTGCAATGGCCGGTGAAGCCATCACGTTGAAACGCCTGCCACCGAAAGCGCCCTTGCTGAGATGCGTCTGGGATAAGAACACCCCAGGCATCCCGGCTCCGATGCTTCAGCGTCAAGCCAAGTCCGTGGATAGTGAACTGACAAAGCAGGTACTCCAGGAGAATGAGCTTCACCTGAAATTGCTCGATCATTTCGTCAGCGTATTCCGCGAACGCACCACCCTCTTCTTTCATCTCCCCCCAGCTAGCAAGGGAGTCCTTCAGCCCCTCAACGGTTGACGGTCGCATTGTTCTGCTCTCCTGGAAGGGAGTGGGTCAGAACGGCAAAAAAACCCGGATGGGCCTTCTCTGCTTTGTCGATCGCTTCGCCGAAGGTGGTTGCTTCACAACGGAAGGTAGCCTTCTGCTGTGTATGCAGGATGGTCATCGATAGGATGTAAGTCCGCATGGTGTATCTCCTTCTCAGATTTTTAGCCCTGAAAAAGAGGCACCTTCCCTGAGGGGCGGTGCCCCTCAGGGATAGCGATTACTCAGTTGATTCGCTGGTATTGCCCAGCTTCAACCAGCTGCTTTGCTTGGCCTGCAAGATGCTCTACTACGCCGTTAGAAAGCGGATCGCTGCCATAGAAACCCCAGCAGCTATCTGTCTCCTCGCCGTCTTCAATCACCTTGAAGCCCCACACATCGCCGGTTAGGTACTGGTCATAAACCTCGACCTCCCCAACCAGCATGGCGGTTACTTTTTCGGTGCGTGACTTGTTCAGCCGTTTCCAGCCCTGCTCAGCACACACTTTCGCCTTGCTCACGAAAATAAAGCCCACTTGCCCACTGTCCCAGGGGCAGGCGAACGGCTTGGTTCTCATCGTGATGCCGCTGTGATCGTAGAGATACAGCGGCAGAATGATCGCCTTGCCTGTCATTTTGAGAGCTTGTTGGATGTCAGGTACATGAGTTGAGTCGAAGCCCATCTCGTTGAGCTGCCTTTCGGACAGGTGCTCGTAGATCAGGTCAAGCGCCTCAGTAGCTCCATCCTCATCACCCAGAATGTAGCGGCGATGAGCGCAGACCATCATTGCAAGGTTGTCCCACTTGCGCGGGTTTTCTGCGTCGGTGTCATGCATGAGCTGTACGGTGACTTTCGGTTGTGCAGTTGCCATATCGTTTTCCTTTCTCAAAAAACGACGAGGGCAATGCGCCCCTGGGGGCGATATGCCCCGTCAGGGAGTTTTTTGCAGATGCCTTACGGCAGCAGCAGGGTCAGGATGAAGACGATCAAGTCAGCCATCTGATTGATTCCTTTTGAACTGACGGAGCACTCCCCTTACGGGAAAGCCCCGCAGGGTTGTGGTCAGTTCGAAGCGCCCTATGCAACAAGGCCCCCCAAAGCGTTTTTTTGCGTCACTCGCCTTGCGACTGAGCAACGTACTGCGCAGATTTCAACTGGGTTACAGCGTAATCCCGAGCGTCTACAGGCCACGTCGAAACGTACTCGAACGCCGGCTCCCAACTATTGGCATCACGAGCACGCCGAACAACTTCCGCAACCTTCTTGATCACCTTTGCAGGTAAATCAGCAGGTGGCGGAACTTGGCTTCCATCACGGACAACTTCACCTTCAATCACATCGTCTGCCGGGGCAGGATCTGCAACCTCTGGTTTAGCGGCCTGTTCGGGGTCTACGGTGGGTTCTGGCTGCTGATTAACCTGGTTAGAGGTCGGCAACGGCTCAGTTTCCACCACATCAGCAGCGCCCATATATCGCTCAACAACTTCAACTGGTACATCGTTGGAAGAGAACCCTTCCCCAGCGTCTGTATTGAGGTACTGAATCACTCCGTCCAGCTTTGAGCCGGTCTGAGGCCAGTATTTCCTTGCAATCTTGATGGCCGACTTCTTGCGCATGGAATCTTCGAAGTCGACCCAAGGGCCTTTCTTCTTGCGTTTCCACAGCTCTGAAGCATCGCGAGCAGCATTGATTTCATCAGCGGTAACCGCCTCAACGTGAACGCGGCCATCAGGCAGAAGAGCTTCGACGTAGCAACCTACAAACTCCCCACGATCAGCCTTCTTGTCGAAAGGGTTGAACGTGTGGGTCGGGCTTTGTCGCTTCCCTCTGTACTCGAATTTGTCTTTCGAGTAGACCAATTCAACGATGCAATCACGGATCGCACCGTCGTTCACAGCGACCTTGACCATGCCCCTCCAGGACACGTCCAAAACCACCTGCCCGTCTCGGGGCACCAAGTACGCGAGCTGTCGGGATTGATTAAGAGTCAATCCGTAAGCCGCAACCTGGCTAAAGGCATTTCTAAGGCTTAGCGGGTTAGTCGTAGCGCACTTGCACAGATAGTCGTTGTTCATCATGGCCTGCGATGCAAACAGCAGCTCATTTTTGAACATCACGTCAGTCTTCGACGACTCCACTAGCTTGATGAACTTTTCTTCTTGCTTCGCAATAATTGCAACTGCGTTTTGGAAGTTATCGCTCATTTCATTTTCCTTTCTAAAAAGAAAACGCACCCGAAGGTGCGTTAATTCTTGACTGACTTCTGCCTGATTAGATGATGTTTAGAAGCAAACGGCTAATTGGGGCAAAAGGGATGTCGTCGTCGAAGCTGTCATAATGCGGATCATGCTGTGGAGCAGGATCGCGTGGTGACTGACTAGGACGTTGTTGTTGCTGTTGCGGACGCTGCTCACGGGGTTGCCCTTGAGAGTTGTCGCGCTCTGGCCTACCACCCAGGAGCTGCATTCTGCCCTGCATGTCGACGATAATTTCGGTGGTGTACCGTTTGATACCGTCTTTTTCCCACTCTCGTGTTTGAAGCTTACCTTCGATGTATACCTGCGATCCTTTCCGCAGATACTCACCAGCGATTTCAGCGACTTTCCCAAACAAAGAAACACGGTGCCATTCGGTCTTTTCGACTTTCTGTCCCGTTTGCTTGTCAGTCCACTGCTCACTTGTTGCAAGGCTGAGATTGGTTACTGCATTACCGTTCGGTAAGTAGCGAGTTTCTGGATCTTGACCACAGGTGCCAACCAAGATCACTTTATTTACGCCGCGAGCCATAGTATTTCTCCATTTAGATAGAACTACGGGGCGGCATTACCCCAATACGGGGGCAATAGCAGCCCCGTTGGGGTTTGGTTTTTCATGGGTTTTTGGTTGTACTTTTGAGACGGCCAACAAGCCGACCATGCGACGAAGCGCATGACTAAATCAGTCCACACATGTGGGCTGACTTAATCTGGGAATTCATGATGGTTGAGATTCAACCATGAGGCGCTGGGCCTGCTAGATGGACTGCAAGGCATGCAATCCGGATTTATAACGCCGAGCTACTCGACGTGATAGGAAGTCTGCAACAAGCAGAATCCAATGGCAAGCGGGTTTTTTGTCGGCGTTTTTTCAGTCGCTTTTTCGTCCTGAAAACGGGCCATCTCCTTTTCTGTACAGAGGAAAATGATCCTTACCAGCCTCAGAGGATCAACCATGCACCACCTTAAATCTCTCCTGCCGCTAGGCCTGGCCATTGGCTTGGCGCTCACAGCGGGTTGTGCCAACAAGCCAGAACCACCTGCCTCAGGCACGCCATTCGAGGTAGCAAGCTACGAGCCCGACATGCGCGAATACCACACCAGTTGGGGGCATACGGGCCGAGGCGGTGCAGCATTGCGAAAACCCACCTATCAACCCGTTCTTGGCAGCCTCGATGTTCTCGAGACCCCGGCCGGGAAGCTTCACCCAGAGCTGCAAGCACGCCTTACAACGAACGATAGCGTTGCAGTCCCCTCATCCATGTTCCAGGCCAACTGTGCTGACTCTGCAAATGTGGCGCAGGCCTTTGCTCTTGGCCAACCCGCGGCAAGCGAGCGCATCGTCACCTTGGCCAACGCGGCCGGTTCGGTCGATGACTACATTGCCGTCCGGAACAAGCTCTGCAAAGGGGCTCAACGGTTGAGCTACGAGGAGTGGGTCATTCTCGTCGAAGGCACCCCGAAGGATGTCCCTCTTCACCTGAAACCGTCTTTTTCCCCCTCCTATAAGTGATCAGTCATGCCTAAATTCAATCCCACTCTCGCTACAGCCATTGGCGTTTCCATCGTGACCTCTGCCGTTGCTATCGGTGTCTCCGTCCACATGGGTCAGAGCTACACCGACATCGCGGTACAAAATGCCCTTGTGGAGCAGTTGCCAGGCGCGGTCGACAAAACCCTGAAGGATCGTGAAGTTGAGAAGATCAACGCAGCGAAAGCGAAAATCCTCTCGAAGTGGAGCGGCGCAGCTGACACCACCATTGAAGGTCGGCACATCTACGGCAGCAAGGACGCCCAGTTCACCTTGGTCGAGTTCGTTGACCTGGAATGCCCTTATTGCAAGCGCTTCCATGACACGCCAAAGCAGATGGCTGACAAGTCCGAAGGGCGCATTAACTGGGAATGGCAGCATTACCCCCTGGCCTTCCACAACCCCGCAGCGGAAGTGGCAGCTCACGCCTCTGAGTGCGTGGGCGAGGTTGCCGGCAACAAAGCCTTCTGGGCCTTTACTGGCGAATGGTTCGCTCGCACTCAACTCAATGGCCAAGGTGTCGAGGACGTAGAGCGTCTTGCGCAGGAGGTTGGTGCTCCCCTTGATGCCTATCGTCAGTGCATGGAAAGCGGCAAGTACCGGGCCTTGATCGAAGGCCAGGTGAAGAAAGGCACGAACATGGGGGTCACCGGCACGCCAGCAACGGTCGTAGTCGACAACCTGACAGGCAACAAACTGCTGGTGAAGGGTGCCCAAAGCACACAGGTGCTACTCCAAACCATGCAGCAGCTGGTCAAAATGCGTGACGAGGCTCCCAACCAGGACAAGCTGGATACCCCTGCTGAGGGCGCGACCAATGAGATCGGTGCTCAATAGGCTGGATGAATGGGCCGACCGGCTAGACGCCGGCGGCACTCGTGCGCTTTGGGGCGCTCGTGACGCCATGACCCAGCAGCTAGAAGGTCGGGTGGGCCTTTTCCATGCACTACGCAGGGCCAGTAGCTGGGATGAGGTTTTCGATCTCATCTCAGCCAACGGATACACCCTCATTCCAAACGGAGAGGATTTTATCGCCGCTGACATGAGCACAGGGCTGATGTTCTCTCTCTGGGATTGTGGTCATAGCCGGCTCGTATTTGAGGAGCGGCTTGGTCACTTCCCGGATTCACCACCTACGAGTCGATGACTGCAACCCCGCCACGGCGGGGTTTTTCTTGTGCTTGGGTACGACCTCAACAACCGTTTGACATCCTCTCCAGCCTCTCGCTTCGCTCACAGAGCTGCCGCAAGGCCGGGGATTCCTACGGCGCTAGGCTGCGAATGCAGCTTCTTCGCTTCGGCGGGTTCCTGCTGCTGACGGCCATACAGCGCCGTTCACTTCACAGGCGATCGGGGCATGGCCCTGCCCTTCGAGCGTTTTCAATCCGCGCTCACGGATGTTCCTGGAGCCTACTCGGTCGGCGTTGTCAGAGTGGCCGCAAGCCAAGCAGAGAAACAGTGCCTGAGTCTGTCGATTGCCCGCATGGGTATGTCCGCACTCGGGGCACTGCTGGCTGGTTTGCTGCGGTGGCACCGCTACCAGCCAACCACCGGCCCACTGGGCCTTGTAGTCGAGCTGACGGCGGAATTCTCCCCACCCCTGATCTAGGATCGCGCGGTTGAGCCCCGACTTCTGCCGGACGCTCTGCCCTGGCTGCTCGACGGTGCCCTTGGCCGAACGGCTCATGTTGCCTACCTTCAAGTCTTCGACACACACCAGCGCGTGGCTTTGGCTGATGGCGTGAGTCGCCTTATGCAGGTAGTCGTTTCGGGCGTCGGCGATCTGACGGTTAATGCGCTGGACGCGAGCCTTGGCCTTCTTCCAATTGTTGCTGAATTTGGTCTTATGGCTCATCTGCCGCTGGGCCTTTGCCAGCCGGTGCTGATGCCGTTTGAAGCTGTTGAGCGGTTGCAACACTGTTTCCTGTCGACCATCCCAAAGTGTCGCAAAACGCACCACGCCTAGATCGATGCCGACCGCCAGCGGGGAGGAGTGCCGCTGTACATCTACCTCGCGCTCGGTCTGGATCGAAACGCACCAGTGCCCGGCGCTGAGGCTCACGCTGACGTTCTTCACCGTGCCCAGCACCTGCCTGCTGTTGCGATAGCGCAGCCAGCCCAGCTTGGGCAGGTTGATGCGTGAATTTCCCTGGTCGAGCTTGATCTGTTTGGGATCGGGGTAGCGGAAGCTATCGCGCTGACCGCGTTTCTTGAAGCGGGGAAAGTCGGCCCGCTGGGCGAAGAAGTTCTGATAGGCCCGGTCGAGGTCTTTGAGCGCATGCTGCAAGGGATGCACCGGGGCATCCTTCAGCCAAGGCGTTTCATCGCCGTTGCGCCAGGCGGTGAGATATTTGGCCATGGCCACATAGCCGATGTACTTGCCGCCTTCTTCGCGGTTGACTTGCTGCACCGCCAGCGCCTTGTTGAAAACGAATCGGCACGCCCCTGCGAACTGCCGCAGCTTACGCTGCTGCTCGCCGGTTGGTTCGATGCGGAATTTGTAGGCTTGGCGTCTGAGCATTGGATTGCTGGCTATCTGTACAGTGTCGAGTATAGGGCCGCCGCGAGGCGTGCGCTACCCGTCCAATGCGTAGAAAGCCCACCAGTCATTCGCTTCGCTTGGGATTCCCGCCGAAGCCGGTAACCTATGCCTATCAAAACAAGGAGTTTCACCATGCAGAACCATCGTAGAACGATTTACACCGGCCTCCTCGCAGCAACTATTGCCCTCCTGGTCGGGTGCTCTTCCACGCCGAAGACTGCCACCGTGCAGCTGCCTGATCCGCAGAATGTACCGAAGGAAAAATGGTCGGATGCAATGCACGTTCTGACTGCCATGAACATTTCTGGCCAGCGTGATGTTCCTCTCGAGCTGGCTACATCCGGCCCGACAACAGCGACTTCAGGTACGGGCGGTTCGTCTGTGGGCGATGTCGCTATTGCCGCAGGCGGTTATGCGTCCCCGCCCTCAGGCGTCAGCAGCAATGCAGCTCTTGGCCTTGGGGTAGGACTCTTTCTACTCGGCGGTTCGAGCGATCCAGCTCGGGGGTATCAAACAGCCGCGTGGGTCCCATCCACACTTGCTAAGTCCCCCGAAGAAGCATCTGCTCTTGTACTAAAACTTTTTGATGAGGCCCGCCTTAAAGCTTTCCCTAATCAAAGATCAACACTCACGCCTAAAGTTGGAAAATATCCGCCTGGTAGTGGGAAAGCCTATGTTGACCCCGTAGCAATTTGGAAAGAGACCCCGGTTCAGTTTGACGGGGTAGCTTCAGTTCCTCCTACTTTCATTGCTTCTTCCGAGGCATACGGGCCGATATTTATTCATCATGGGCAGTATACAATTGACGGAAACAAAAACGATATATCTACACTGGACGCCATGATTGAGGTTTCGGAGAAACTACCTGAATGGTTTTACATGTACCACCCAGGTGAAAGGCTGCGGAAGAACTCTGTTCCAGCGCGCATTATCAATAAAGGTCAATCGATGTATTTCATCGGAAAATAAAACAACTGATAAATAAAAAAAGCCCCGCCAGCGCGGGGCTTATTTTATCGCAGCCCTTCCTCTGCCTTTCTCTTTACCGCGTCTACATCGAAATTCTCAAGCCTCTGTAGGTTTCTATCTAATGTGTTCAGACGCTTTTCTCCATCTGTTGTCTGAAGTTTACTACCACTCCCGGTAATATCCTCCAGGGAAACTGTATTAGCGGTAGGAAGACGCCCTGCAAGATTCAGCATGCCGATCCACTCAGACAGATCCACACGCGACCAATCCATCTGCGCCATCTGAGCTGGCGTAATTCCTTCGCACGTAGGCGACTTTACGTCACCCCATCCCAACCC
The DNA here is from genome assembly GCF_034314165.1 of Pseudomonas sp. Bout1. Lineage (GTDB taxonomy): Bacteria > Pseudomonadota > Gammaproteobacteria > Pseudomonadales > Pseudomonadaceae > Aquipseudomonas. The sequence continues at coordinate 147,997 of NZ_JAVIWK010000003.1, forward strand.
CAGTTGTTCACGGGCTGACTCTTGAATGATGCGCGCTACAACCGAGCCAAAGCAGCAATAGGCCTCTCGCTTTTCAACGCATGACCCAAGTGCTTCGGATGCGCAGTAGCTGCCAACAAAGTGGCATTGCCGGGTTTCCTTTTTCGCACCAAGCTCGAACTCCTTCTGCTCGCACTCCCAAATAATGTTGATCAGCAGATCCACAATCACATAGACCATATAAACCCAGCCGATGATATTAACTACCATCGCAGCGTTGGCGCTTAGTCCAGTAACAGTACCCTGGGTCGCGGTGCCTTCTGCACCTGTAGCGAATACCGCATTTGCAGCAGCAGAGGCCCCCATTTCAACCATTGCATCATAGGCCTGCTGCATCAGCCATTGCTGAATCTGTCCCATCGCTGCACCTTGGAATCCCTCATTGAACGCAGCAGTGGCGCTATCGACAATGGTGCCCCACTGGCCCTTGATAACCGAGGAGCCGACAGACATGGCAGCTTCAGTGCCCGCGGCCCAGTATCCCGGCGCAAAGAGATTTCCTGTCCTGCTCAATGCCTCAAGTGAGCTGGTCATCTTGAGAGTGTTCATGGTCAGGTTTACATAGTCGAAGATGCTTACGCTTTCCGGCGCTTCGCAGCAGTCAACATAGCCCCCGAGCGCCTTCTTGCACTCCATAGCCTCGCCTTTGAACACCTTGCAGTCATTGGCCTCGTTGATATCGGTACCATCACCACCGCAGTCCAGGTCGTGCTCAGCAAACTGAGCAACCTGAAGCATGGCCACCGCATAGGCAAAATCGCCGCTTTTCGTGTTCGACGAGTCGAAACACTCACTGCCCATGCAGCGCGCCCCACCAGGGCATTCGATTTGGGCCCCAGTGTTCACGATAGTTTCGTAGCTGGTGTCATAACCGCAGTCCCAGACCTCCTCGAAGGCATAGCAAGAGCCTGTCTCGCCTTTTGCGCCATCAATACAACCTTGAGAGATAAAACCGCAGCTGGGGTTCTGCTCGTACTGGGTGCAGGTATTCAGGTTGCCGCCATCATTTGAGGGGCACCGCTGCACACCCTGGGCGTCCGTGTAGCAATCCATATTCCCCTTGTAGTAGGAGCACTCGGCGCTTACCTGGGCCTTCTTGCAAAGCGGATCGATGCTCGGGTGCGGGGATGGTGGCATGTCAGAGCGGCAGATCCGAACGCCATTGGTTTCAGTACAGCCATTGGCGTCCACCGCCGGCATAGACGTGCACGACATCTGAGCGTTGGTGCAGAACCCATCCTCGATCATGTCGAACATAGGCAGGCGCTCTTCCGGCCCCCAACCATTATCGACAAACGCCTTTGCCGGGTCATAGATGATCTTGATGCGGGCGTAACCCTCACCACCACCGGTAACCGAGGTGCGGGTTTTGAACGTGATCACGTCATCATCGCTGCCGAACTTGTCAGTGATCACCTTGTTCGGAGCTACGTTCCAGCTTGTTCCGCGTTCGCAGCTTCCAGCTGTTTCCGGCGGGAAGACACCAGGTGTGTGCGTCCAAAGCATTTCGTCATTGAAAAGGATTTGGAAATAATCGTCGAAAACAGCTCTGTCGACGGTAGCTGAAATAATGGCGTCCTTGGCTATCACGCGGAATCGGGTGTACTCCTCATAGATTTTGCAGTTCCCGCTCCAGTAGTTGTCCCCTACCGTGCCGACCCAGATGTACAAGCAACCTGGTCCGCACGACTGAAAGTTTGGCTGCCCGGAAACGTATTCGATTACACCTACCTTGTAGTCATGCAGGAACTCAACGTTTCCGCCTTGATCCACGACGCGCTCACATGTTTTGTAATTGGCAACATGGGCGTTTTTCGTCACGTTCTCAAAAACTTCGGTAGAGGTGCAGTCCGCGAAGTTCTGCTTAAACCCATCCATGAAGTCAGGGGAACGAACTTGATCAGCCTGATTGAGCATAGGGTCGTTGGAGAGATCTACCGACATGCGGTTGCCGCTGTCGATCAGGGTTCGGTATGCCTCTCCCTCAGAGGACGATTCCGATTGGAGGCGGGTATTTGCTCGCAACCCGAGATCGATCGTCTTCACATCGTCGCCGTAGACGTTCTCGAGCGAGGCAGTGTCTCCAGTTTCAGGGAAAAGATCCTGAAGCGTGACGGAGGCGTCCCCACCATCGAATACCTGAAGTGCCTGCTGGCCTACCGATTGACCGGCCGCAGATCCTGCTGTCACAGCGTCGGCCCAGGCTGTGAAGGTCATGCTGTTGAGATACAGGCCGATCACGGTCACGTTGACCAGCCGTCTCAGCGTTGTTTTGAGTGGTTGTCGCATCGATCGCATGTCCAAAAATGGGGATGCTTCGATGCTAGGGGAAGGGTGAGAAATGATGGCGCGGTTTCAGGCAACAAAATCGCCTGAAAAAGCAAAGCCCCGGCTGGTGGGGTCACCGGCCGGGGCTCGCTGTGTTTTTGATCATGCCTCAGGCACTACTAAGACCTGGCCATCACTCGGGATCAAGCGATGAATCACCGCCCATGATTTAACGAACCGGGTATCCGGATCGGAGGACGAAACAGTTCTGGCGATCTGCTCGGGGACTTTGAACACCCGTCCAGACTCGACCATCAGTTCTTTGAGTTCTTGGCAGAATAGTGCGTTTGCTGCGGTCATGTTCAACTCTCCAGGTGTGGGTGATCCCCAGAGCCCTTCACACGGAAGGGCTCTGGTGGATCACCCACGGAGGGTGACCACGCAGCGGTCTAGCCGAAGCTAGACTTGAATCCGTTCACTGGGCCAACCCCTGAGGGAAGGCTCAGTGGGCCTTGATGTTCGTGCCGTGCTTCTTGTCGAGACGGTCAGCGACCACATAACCGATCACGCCGGTTAGGGCCAAAGCACCGACAACGCCTACGATTGCGTAAACAAGCATCTGCATCGAGTCCATTTCATTCTCCTTTCGGATTGCTCATCGCTGTAATCAAGGATACCACCAAATCGGCGATCATCATTACCACGCCAAGCACCAGACAGAACGATACGACAAGCGGATGCGTTCCTGGTGTAACGATGGAAACAAAAGCGGCTGCCAACAAGCTACAGCCAACGCCCATAAGTGAAGCCTTAATCCAGTCGAATAGTATTTTCTTGTACATCTTTTTTACTCCTCAAAAAGACGAGGAGTCCCAACGGGATTCCCCGTCAGGGTTTAATTATTTCCAACTCCGAGCCGTTCGGCTGAGTTAGAAGAACAACAATAAAGCCATTTGCCTGCGAATAAATCGCATAGGCAAAGTTCGATTTTTCTGCCAACGATGATGCGCTGCGAACAGCGTCAATTGCGTTTACATGAAACATCGGGACGACCTCTTACGAAGCAAAGACTTCCAGTAAAACCGAAAGCTTTTTGCCAAGAGCCTTATTGAATCAAAGCGCGTGACGTGCCTTGATCATTTCTGCGGTGTGAGACTGCTGAGCAGTTTCAACGCCTGCATCGAACGCCTTGAAGCCAAGTTGAATGCCACCAACAACAAGAGCGGTAAGGACGATGAGAGTTTTCATGGTGTTCTCCGTTAGCAAAAGATGCAGACGGAGAACCACCCTGGCGGGAAGTAATCTCCCCGCTGCGGGTTTTTTATGCACGCAGAAAAACCAATATCCAGTTGCCTGGATGTCGATAATTTGAGTGCTATTTTTAAGCCGGTTTGAAAGCGTGGCTCTGCTTTTTGTGACTCATCACATACATGATGAGAACACTGCCTGAACGCATACACGTTTCAGGCCTTGGCGGACATGCTCATGCATGGCGCTAAGTTCTAAGCACAGAGGGCTCTGTGCTGGAGGGGTTCTTGAGAGCTCGACCTGAGGCCCGCTCTATGCCTGCGATGATACCAAACCGATGCCCTTTAACAAGATGGCGAACCAAAAAAAAGGGTGACCCGAAGGCCACCCTTTCACACTCATAGCCCATTAGGTGAGAACACCTTGTGGCCGCATTTATTCCGGAAACGGTCAACAACCATCTCCATTGGCTCCTCCAGCTTTATCGGCTGGAAAAAACCTTCTCCCCGCGAGTGCTTCAGGAGGATGACGCCCCCTGATGACAGCTCCCATAGGTGAACCTTTGTGCCCCCTTTGGTTACCCAAGCCTTACGGCTTATCGAGGCCTGGCCTTGCAAACGAGCAGCTTCGAGGATCGCGTTCATCGACTTCTCCATACATCCATGCAGGGAGAAGCCCCGCGGGGGATTTCTCCCCCTTGGGTTGTGTTTTTTAGAGTCCTGAATATCTGCTTTCGAGCTTCAATTTTTCTGGCGAAACCGGGAACCAGTAGCAATCCCAATCCAGAAAAACGAATGCATCAGGGCGAAACTCAGGATCGATCTCCCGGACGAATCCAAGGATTTTCTTTCCCTGGATTTCGACTCCGTATCCATTTGTCACCGTCACGGTATCGCCAAGGATGAAGTCGCATGGAACAGGCGCGGCTTTTGCCATCTTTTCTTCAACAAACCGGTGCATTTTCATCTCCATTTTCATGGAGAACCCCGCCGGGGTTCCCCGGTAGGGTTATTTGCAGATTGCGTTGGCCAGCTCTTCAGCGTGCAGCAGAGCGTACGCTCTTCGCTCCTGGCTCATGTATGGCCAGCAAGAGCCAACTGCGTCCGAATAGCTCCCGAAGGCATCAATCCAGTCCCAGTAAATGTTCTTGCTGTCCACACGTCGCATTTGGTCAGCAGCCGGACGAACAAGGCTGAAAACCTTGTACAGCTCGCCACGCTCAACCGCCTGCTTTACAACCTGAAGCTCGCCTTCCGTCATAGCCTTGCGGCAAACCTTCTCGACGAGAACGCCGGCAGCGCGTTTCAGCAGCCTTTCAACTAGCTTGACCACCTGATCGTTACGAGTAACGAACGTCCTGGCTTCGCCGGCCTGGGCATCCTTATAAGCATTCATCTGATTCTCCATTTCTACGAAACGCAGAAAGGGAGAAAGCCCGTAGGGGGCTTTCCCCCTATCGGGCTTCTATTTACTTAACCAGTTCTTTGGCTGCGATTTTCAATGTGGTAGCGCGAACATCTTCGAAGTCGCACATCATTGCTTCACAACAGACTCGGAAGCTAAACGGATGAACTTCGTCCGAAAGTACCCAATCCATTGCTTCGCGCCAATTCTGCTCACTGAGCTGAGGATGAATGATCTGCCTCAGAGTGATTTTCAGCAGGTATTCCCGCATCCACTCAACGTAATCATCGGTGATTTCGTCTCGTGTCCGCAGGGCTTCCAACTCAGCGTCTGACATTTCCAGAATGTCGAGAAATCCAAGTTGAAAGACTCGCGCATGGCTTGCCTTTCTCCGTGGTCTCCGCTCAAACGAGCGGCGCTGAATAATTACTTGTTCCCCAAACAGATCCAGCAAGGGCAACGCAGTCGCAGTATTTTCCATTTCAGACCTCCTCAAACCGACAGAGGCCTCCCACTAGGGAAAGCCCCTAGTGGGTTGAATGGTTATTTGTCAGGCAGCTAATGCTTCGCGAACAAGCTCAAAGAGCGAGTTCTTGAGATTCGCAACCTCCCCAACAGCACGGTATTGGCTGAACAATGCTTTCAGGATGTGCTCATTGGCACTTCCGAAACCAAGTCCAATCACTTCGATGCCGCTGACCTCACACCGCTGAATAAACTCTTTCGCTGCATGAGTAGTACCTGCGTTCGGTTCCCCATCCGTTATGACGAAAAGAATCTTCTTCTCGCCCTTCGCACGAAGAACTTCAACAGCAGCCGGCCACAGTGCTTGCGCAAGAGGCGTACCGCCCTCCGACATCACACCAAAGCCACCTTCGCTTACCGCCCTGATCAATCGCTCTTTCGGGCTCTTGATCAGTGCGCAGCGCTCAACGCCATCGTTTGCCTTGTTGGGAAACGACATCGCGCCGGTTGTCACCAGCGGAAGTCCCTCCAGCGCGCTTAGCACCGCATAGACTGCGGCTTCGGCCTGATCCATCGCAGACTTCATACTCCCCGACTTGTCGAGAAGAATCTGGATTGATGCAGACTGACGCTCTGCTCGAGACTTACTTCTAAACACCCGCGTTTCGCCGCCTTTCATCATGGCGATACGGCCAGTGTCGATCCTCTTGCCCTGCCGCTTCAGCCGAACACGGCAATCAACCTGCGCCTGTAACAGCCCATTAAGGCACTGTCGTAGACCGGCAGATTGCTCGATGCCCAATTGCACACGGCGGACGCTCGCTTGATCGGATCGGTTCCTCCCCCTCCCGTCCAGAGAGAATGGTCGGAGCGGATTACCGTCGCGCACTGCCTTACGGCCTAGCAACTCACCCGCCTTGTCGCCAACTTCCGAGATCAACCCTTTCAGGTCGGCTTCGGTTGCATCCTTGGCCTGCTCGCGCAGGTTGCTGGCTTCTGGGGAAGGTTTGCCGCTGCCATTGCTGGACTGCGAGGTTTCTTGGCCATCGTCGCCGGCATTGCTGCCGCTACTTGGTTGGGATTGGTCTTGCGGCTCGGAGCCGGACTGGCCTCCATCAGATGTTTCCTGCTTGGATTCGGGTTGCCCCTCCTCTTTGCCTTCATCACCTGCACCCGCACCACCGTCTTGCTTCTGCTCCTGCTGCTGATCGCCTCCACCCGACTCTTGCGAGTCCTGAGGAGCACCCTCCGAGCCTTGCTCGGGCTGCGGTTGCTCATCTTCCTGCTCATCCTCTTGCGAAGGCAGCAGGTCGATAATCGCGTCCACCAGAGCGAGAACATCTGTTGTGCTCTCGCACGTCAGGGTGTTCTTCACCAGGGTCAGGATCTGATCCGTAAGGTCAGCCCCAAGAAGGGTCTCCATACGGGCCAGGTAGGCTTTTGCTGGAACCTCAAGCTGCGGTTCCTGGAGTAGCCAGTAACCGCCGTAGAGAATTCCGTTGTGAATCACATGGAGCGCCGGGCAGTCATCCACCTGCTCAGGCCGAAACGGCTCAAGCAGAACCTTGCGGTTCAGGTAGCGGATGTCCGACTCAGTACCTGGGTACTGATCCATGCTCAATCGTTCAATGCGGATGTCCTCAAGAATGTTCAGCAGATTCTTGCGGAAGGGTGTCGGGCATGAGTCGCGAAAGCAGCCCATGTCTGTGTTGCGGACATGGGAGCATTCATGTGCGATGTACCCGAAGGACAGCGGCAGATCGTCCTCGGTGAAGGGGACAAATACGTTTTTTCCATCTGTCTTAGCCTGGATACCCTCAACGTGCACTTTGACGCCAGTTAGCTCGGCAAGGTGCTGTGCATAGATCGGCAGAGTGCCGACCAGGGATTGATTGCTCATCGTTTATCTCCTTTCTCGCCACCGCGAAAAGGAGTAACCCCGCGAGGAGGGCTACTCCCACGCGGGGTTTGTTTGTGATGTCAGAACCAGAAGGTGCCGAAGGGCATATCGGGTTCGGACGGATTGATTACGAGGGGTTCTTCAGACTGCTCCACTGGAACGGATTCAGCTGGTTCAACAACCTCGGGTGTTGCTGGTACTTCGTTGATGCTGTCGTGACAACTCGGAGTAGCTACGCTTGCGCTCAGCTCTTCCTCGACCATCGTTACGGCATCCGCGGGTACTTCAGCATCAGGTACAGCAACAACAGCGACAGTCTCGGCCGGGGCCTCGATCTCAACTGCTGTAGGAGCCTCTGTTTCAACACCGGCCGGGGCCTCGGTTTCAACTGAAGGCAATGCTGGAACGAAGGCCATCGATGCATCTTCATGACCGTTGGCAATGTTCAGGTTTTTGATCAGCCGCTTGATCGAGTCCTCATCAGAAAGGGCCGACACAAGGGCTACAACGCTGTTGTACTGAGAGCCATTAACCACCCCGGACTTGGGGAGAGCCGCAAGGACTTCCTCAATGTGTTCGGTTAGGGCTTTGACCTCACTGGACAGGAACATCAGGCCGCGAAGCTTGGCGTTGATCTTCCGAACAGTGTTCAGCGTCGTTTGTGTGACATGGCCACGAGTGGCCAAGCCTGTTTCAAGCAAGCGCTCGGCTGTATCTGCCGTCTCAGCGTACAGCTGATCTGACAAACCACGGACCTGCGTACCCAGCGTGTTAGAGAGGTGCTTGTCGCCATCAGGGGAAACACGGCATGCCGCGTACCCAAAATGCATCCCTGCATCTACCTGCGCCTTCGGTGTCACCGAGGTGCGGATAGCATCACGCCATTCTTGCTTCTCCCAGCCCTTGTCGATCCACTCAGTGATCCAGCGTTCGTAGTTAGGGAGAAAGTTGTTTTTCAAGTCGTAGAATTGCGATTTGAGCGCTTCCAGTCGGTCAACAACCTCCTGGATCTTGTCCTGGGAAACTGCATAGCCACCGAGGAACCGCACACCACACTCTTCCACCACCTTTGTAGCCTGCCGCTTGATCTTCTCAAACGGTTTCAGCTTCTCCGGGTCGATTACACGCATCGAGCCGAGTGAAGCCAAAATAGCAGGAGGAATCTTCCCCTCCAGCATTTCAGGTTTAAGCTTTTTCCGAGCAGTCCACAGATGGATACCGGAAAGATCGACCAGCAGTAGTTGGTCTAGGATTTTGATCTCATTCTGTTGAATGGACATTTCACGATTCTCCTTTCTCACATGCATGAAAAAGGGGGAATCGCGCCCGGTGGGGGAGATTCCCCCTTAGGGTTTTTACACAGCAACTTTCCAATCGCCACCAAAGACACTCTGGGCGATCTTACGAATTGCTGTCTTCTGAACTAAATCGCAGCGATTGAGCAGCGATTCATCCAGCGAAAGTTGAAGCGGATTAGCCGCGGCCTGGTGAGTGTATCCACAAGAGATACGCCCCCAGCGAAGCAATGTCCGAGTGGACATCGTGACGCTTAGGTAATTACCACCTAACCCTTGATGTTGATTACGAATGGAGTTCGCAACCTTCACCATGTTTTTCGCCATCTCTTCCGGAAGCATTGGCAAAGCAGATATCAAAGTTGCTACTTCGTTATCAGCCTCAAGGTACGGAACCTCAAACACTCGGAAGCGATCCAGCGATGCCAGGTTCTGCTGCATGGTGCCAGCATGTACTCCCGATGCATCACCCTGTCCCGCCGTATTGCCGCAAGCGACAAACCGGAAGTTGGCATGAGGCTTCACAACCTCACCATTGTTTTCCGCAATCACCAAGGGTCTCCCCTCCATGACAGCGTGCAGACCTACAGTTACTGCCGGATCAAGCGTGTCGTACTCATCGAGCACGAACACAAACCCATTACGCATTGCTTGGGTCAGCGGCCCATCCACAAACTTCGTGTTCAGGTCGCCGCTCACCGGATCAGTGACAGGCAGGTTGTAACCAGTAAGCTCCGGCATTTCCATCCGACTATGTGCCGAAACGGTGATGCAGGGCCAATTAAGATGGGCAGTGACTTGCTCTACGAGCGAAGACTTACCCGATCCAGTTGGGCCGAGGAGCATGCAGCTATCCCCAAACGGAGCGTAGAGCCAACTCATGAACGGCTTGACCAGCATCTCGCGGAAAAAATACTTCTTCTTCGGCGCGACGTGATGCATCCACTGGTGTCCTTCTGCAAAACCTGGCGCTTGCGCGTTGGTATTGAAGCCGAACTCTTTCATCTCAACTTTTGCATTGAATTGCATTTTATATTCTCCGTTCTCGAAAGCAGTTGCCCAAGAAAAGGAGAATCCCCATAGGGGAAGACTCCCCCAGTGGGCGGTTTATTTTGTGCAGGTTTACGCAGCAACTACCAGATCAATCACAGACAGGCTGTCTTCACTGGTTTTTTTGGTGAAGCTTACGACTGGTGTGAGCCCGTGATAAACCAGCTCGGCACACAGCGAATGCATCATCCATGGCGGGCAACTGACCAGAACGGTAGTTGTGCCAGATTTTTTTGCTTCAGCAAGGGCAATTTCGGCAAGACGCTCAACGCGCTTTGCAACACTTTCCTTGGTCGGCAACACCGGGAAGAAAAGGAGATTACGAATCTCCTGAAATTCCTTCCAACTCGTAAGATTACGAACCCCGAAGGCTTCGAGTTCACGGGTAGTTTTAAACTTGGTCAGATTAACGACTTCGTTGGTATTGCTCATATTCTCAACTCCAGTTTTCAGAGCGGAGAAATCCCATACGGGTTTCCCCGCATGGGTAGGTTTTTAAGCTGATTAGAGTCGCAGCTAACGACCCGTGCCAGGCACGGACAAACATCTACGCTCATGCGTGGATGGTTGATTCTGGGGGGTAGCATAGGTCAGACGGACTTATGCTTACTTGAACAGCCCCGATCGGGACTGTGAGGGTTCTTGAGCTGCAATAGCGCGCAGCTTACGCACCTTTCGGTAGGGCCATGATGCCTATTTACAGGGATGCCTGCAACCCTCTGGGATCACGCAAATTTGCGGTCAAGCAGGCCCGGAGGAGAAAGAAAAGCCGCCCTTAGTCAGCCTTGGGCGGCTCGCTTATCGTGCTTCTGGGCCGGCTCACATCAGGTGAGGAATTCCATGGCATTCAGGCTTGCTTTCCGTGCCGGTCGGGCCTCGACACAAGCGTCAAAAATCAAAATCAAACGGCCATAAAAAGTAAAAACCGCCAGGCCCCTTCCGGAACTCGCCACCTGCGGATTTACCAAGGTCTGTCAGGTAATGCATGGTATCTCGAAGCTCGAGGTATCCCCCCGCAACAAGCCGATCCATCAGGTCTTTCGTCTTGATGCCCATTTTTGCAGCCAACTTTGCAGAGGTGAGCTTGGCCATAGCGCCTGAACCACCATCAGCCTCATCGGTCGATGCCGATGCTGCCTGAGCAGCAGCGCCACCGCCTTCGACCTTGACGACCATTTCCATTGCAATACGCACCTCATCGCTTACACGGACAATACGCTGAGCCTCGTCGTAGGCATCGCGGTAGCACTCCGAGTCAGCCTCCCGGGTCAGCAGGATGCCCATCTCGTTGTTATTGACCTGGCTGAACTCGTAGAGGTTGAGGCTCGTGATGATGGCCACTTCTTCGTTGAGGTAGCACTTGGCATGCAAATTCTTGCAGAAGCTCGTGCGAACGAAGGTCAGGGCCTTGAGCCAGTTAATTTCCTGAGGGTTGAGCTCGCTCTTGCCGTAGACGATCCGCACGTCAATCTTCATGCGGTTTTTGTCTTCCAGCAGCTCGCGGATGCGATCATTGATTTTGAGGAACGGGCTGATCAGGATCAGCCGCTCTTTGGCGTTCTTGATCAGCTCCTCCAGGTAGTAATTGGTAGCGCTGGTGTTAAGAAACTTGGGCATATAATTTCCTTGACTTCGTGAATTGCTCGGGCCTAATGCACCCGCGATTGCATGCACCATAAGTGCTCAAACATGGCCACGGGCTCCATCCCAGAAGGATTTTAGATGGAAGAAAAACGCTGGGAGCAGGATCAGCACTAAGCTCGCTACTACAGATAGGGTCACCACCGTCACCGCGCCGTTGAGTGCATGCCACATGCCGATCTCGAGATAGCGCGTCCCCAGATCCGCTGCCTTGATGATGAACGCCATTGCTACGCCTTCTCCTTGGAATGGGATCATCTGGAGCAAGAAAATTAATCCGCCGAAAGCGACCGCGATGATCGCGAATCCCTTGAGACCCAGGGCGGTATCGGCTGTGCTTGGGATGGCGTGCATCGAGATAACCAGGACGAGTAACGCCAGAGCAAACCCCTGCAATGAGCCAGTACCCAAGTCGACGATCGCGGTAACAGAACCGGTGGCCACAGCGCCGATCCAGACAACCAACGGCACCAATCCCTGGTCGGGAAGGCTCTGATCGTATGATGTGCCAAGGGAGATAACGGCGATTGCGCCCCCGGCCAACAAGGGCGCTATGCCCTGAACAAGGAGACCAATCGAGTTGCGCAGAGAAAACGGGCTGTAGGAAAACTCGACGTAGCCCAGCTGCCCAGTGATTGCATCCGGTGCGAATAGAGCAAGCTTCCTGATTCGCAGGCCGAAGAGCAGGCATGCAATCGCGTGCGCCATTTCATGTACAGGCCCGCCGATGATTCCAGTGTTCCGATAGACGATCCACGTCTTTACCGAAAACTGTGACACCAGCTTACCCCAGACAAAAATCGCGCCGGCCGGCACCAGTAAAAGCGCGAGATAGAGGTAGATCATGCGCGCTGCCCCGCTGCTGCTTCCATCTCCCGCTTGGCCTCAGCGTGACTTTTTTGGATCACGACCTGGGTGATGCTGTTGATCACCAACACCTTCTTTGCTCTTGTGGCTGCGACATAGAGCAAATTCAACTCATCAACCCGCTGATCAGGGGTGATCTTCTCTTCGTCGAAGATGTCTGGGAAATCTTCTTCCAAGACAACCACATCCCACTCCAGCCCCTTCGAGCGGTGGCAGGTGCTCACAATCACATCTGCATCAAGAGGATCATCCGTTGAGTTGCGGCGTAGCGCCGAGATCAACTTCGGAATGTCGTTGTGCTCCTTGAGTATCCTGAGCATCCGATTCATCTCGGCATCCTTCGACTCCTCTGCCGCTTCGGCAAACCCTCCAAAGTCGCTGAACTGCCCGAAAAGGCGCTTGTTGCGGATCTCATCCTTGCGGCCGACCTTCAGATGGTAAACATCCTCGAGGTCGGAGATTTGGTATGCCTCAATCCCCCCGTTCCAGTAGACAACTTGGCCGTCAGATACAGCATCAATGGCCGTCATGATCACGCCGATCACCGTGCGGTTGAGCACGGTGTAGTGGTTACATCCAGAGGGCAGCGATGTCGTCACTTTGTCGCGGGCACCAAACCCAACCAGGGGACGTGTTTCCCCTTGCTGTTTGAGGATCGCATTGGCTACGCCGGCAATCATCGGCCCGAACCGGAACGAGTTGGTCAAGAACATCGACGCCGCGCCCTGCACAATCTGCGTATCAAGTGCGTTCTCAGCCCCTCGCCAACGGTAGATTTGCTGCCATTTGTCGCCGACAAATATCTTCCTCGCCTTCTGACCAGCGACCAGGGAGGCAGTTACGGGGTTACTGTCCTGCGCCTCATCGAAAAGGATCACGTCATACGGCAGCTGGGGATTACTGAGCTGGAAGAGCTTCAGGTATGCGTCATGCTGGCAGGGGAATTTGCTCTCGGTATCGATCATCTCGTCCCAGAGTTTCTGGGCAGAATTTATCGTCCGGTCGAGGTGATCGGCTCCGTGCTCCGCTGCCTCTTCCTCGCTGAGCGCAGCAAAATAATGCGCCTCACTGATTTCTTCGTCAGCGCTCGAAAGGTAGGCATTGAGCACAGCGATAGCGTCTCGAACATCTCCCCAGTTCCGTGTTTTGAGGAGCCCGGCAGCATCCGTCAGACGGATGTTCCCGAGCTTGTGCTGATAGTGTCGGCCAAACTGCGGCCAGGCCAACTGGTGGGATGTCTTGCACACTACGTTTTTCGGAAACTTCTCCGCGCCTTCATCCCGGATAGCGCGGTTGTACGCCAGATAGAGCATGCGCAAGTGGCTGTGATGGTTGGCGTAGGCAACAAGCGTTGTCGTCTTGCCGCACCCGGCATAGGCCTTCACCACCAGATGGTCACCTTGGTATTCGATGATGGGGAGCTGTTCTGCGGTCGACTTCATTGAGGCGACTCCATTCTGTTTTTTGCACATTTGCCGCCGTAGACAGACAGCGCTGCTAAGCACCAGAACGAAAACACGGCATCAATCAGGTCGCCCATTGGGAGATGGCGAACAACCAGGGCTACCGGCTCTGTCACCACCAGGAACGTCGCATACCCTGCAACGGCATGCATTCCGAAGGTGCGTAAGGCTGCTGCTGCTATGAGGAGGGGAAATAGTGTGTAAAGCGCCAAGCTATGCGTGGAGCTGGAGCTCGGGGCGAGGTGGGTACAGGCGACGACCATGCCAACCGCTACTGCCATCAAGCCGGCAGCGTGACGACTGGACATCGAGCGCAGCTCTTCGCCGCTGTGCCTGAACGTCAGAATCATGACCGCGTGCGAGCCGATGCCTGCCAGGTAGTCAATGAGTGGTGATCGGCATATCGCCGGAAGATATTTTTCGCTGGGCATGTGAGTCTCCTTAGGTGAGGAGATCGTTTCATGCAGGTCGCGGGGAAAGGTCTGGTTTCGGGCGGTTTTTTGGTCTGAATTACGCAGACGCCGCCCTAGATCGGGGCGGCCGGAGAATAGCGATGGCTCACCTTGGGTTATTCCAGAGCTATGGCACGCTGCCGACATGAAGCACACCAAGACCCTCCAGGTTCGCGTTCGAGACAAACACACTCAGCTGCTGCGCCAGATGGCCCGGCAGGTGAATTTCGTCTGGAACTACCTGAACGAACTCAGCCATCGCTCGATCCGTGAGCGCGGGGTCTTTCTGTCGGCCTACGACTTAGATCGCTATACCCAGGGCGCAAGCAAGGAACTGGGCCTGCACTCGCAGACATTGCAGGAAGTGTCGCGGGAATACGCCACGCGCCGCCGGCAGTTCAAGAAGGCCCGGCTGAGCTGGCGTAAATCGATCGGTGTTCGCCGCTCGCTCGGCTGGATTCCGTTCAAATCCGGCGCAGCGAGCTGGAAGAACGGCCAGGTGTTCCACAATGGCAGATGCTTCAAGGTCTGGGACAGCTACGGGCTGGGCCAGTACCGCCTCCGCTCCGGCAGCTTCAGCGAAGACGCCCGAGGCCGCTGGTATTTCAATGTGGTCGTCGAGCTGGAGACCCAGCTATCGACGGGGCAAGGGGTAGTAGGCATCGACCTGGGCCTGAAGGACGTGGCCACCTGTAGCGACGGGCAGCGGCTGGAGAATGGCCGTTTCTACCGCGACCTGGAGCCCAAGCTGGCCAGCGCCCAGCGTGCTGGCAAGAAAGCTCGGGTGCGGGCAATCCACGCCAAGATAGCCAACCGGCGCAAGGATGCCTTACACAAATTCAGCCGCTCGCTGGTCGAGCGCTGCAACACGATCATCGTGGGCGATGTCAGCTCGCAGAAACTCGTCAAAACCAAGATGGCCAAGTCGGTGCTCGATGCCGGCTGGGGTCAACTGAAAACAATGCTGGCCTACAAATGCGCGCACGCAGGCATCGTCTTCAGGGTCGTGAACGAGGCGTACACCACCCAAACCTGTAGCTGTTGCGGTGCATTGCCCGCCAGCAGGCCGAGAGGTATCGCAGGGCTTGGAATAAGGGAATGGATCTGTGAGTGCGGTGTCACTCACGACCGCGACGTGAACGCGGCCAGGAACATTCTCGCGCTCGGGCATGAGCGTCCTGGAGAGGGAATCCCCGGCGTTTAAGCCGGGGGAGGATGTCAATCCTTGGTTGTTGAAAAATCGCATGGGTGTTAAGTCCCAGCTGAAAGCAGTGAAACATGGCTCTAGATAATCCCAAGCCACCGGCTCACCCGAATCGGCGTTTGCTTTTGGCGCGACGGACGTTATAGCCCTTCACCCAGCTTTTCATGTCTTCGCTCGGTGGTTTGGGTTGCACGGTACCGATCCATGCGCGATCTGGCAGCTCTTTCATGTATGCCTGGTATGCGTACTGAGCCCACCCGTCTTTCTTGCCGGTCTCACGGGCGTACCCAAGCAGCTCGCAGAAAGTGTGCTGTTTACTGGTCGGCCCGAGCACTTTGCGTCGATCGTCTAGCTTCACCAGTTTGCCGGTGGCCACCGCCACCCCATCCGGTATTACGATTTCGTTGCCACACTTCGGACAGAGCAATCCGCTGAAAACAAAGCTGCACTTCGGACATGGCTTGGTTTTTTTCTCCTGATCGCCTTTGTCCTGCGGGCGGCGGTCAAGACGCTCCCCTTCCCCATTGTCCATGGCGTCGGGCACCTCGTCCGTTGGCTTCCCGTTAAGCAAGAGGTTCCCGGAGTGGTCAATGATAATGCAGTCGATTTTTCCAGTTTCAGGCGAGAGTCGCAGCCCGCGGCCAATCATCTGGTAGTGAAGCATCAGGGACTTGGTAGGCCGCGCTATCACGAGGCAACTGGTCGAGGGGTCATCAAACCCCTTGATCAGCATAGCCACTGAGACCAAGACCCTTATCTTGCCCGCCTTGTACTGGCGCAAGATCTCCTCGGTCTCATGCGGCGGCATATAGCCATCGATATGAGCTGCGGCAACCCCAGCTTTTAAAAACTCAGCAGCGAGCTTCTTGGAATGCTGGACGTTGCAGGCGAAAACCATTGTTTTGCGGTTTTCACCCAGTTCTTTCCAGTGCGTTACCACGTCACCAAGCAGCTTGGCGTCACCCATGACCGTGGCAAGCTCGTCCTCGATCCAGTCACCATTCGGCTTCGTGCTCACCCCCTTCAGCGAAGGCACGGAGGGCGCGTAGCACTGTGTAGGGACAAGGAAACCTTGGTCTGTCAGCTCGGAAAGGGAGATGCAGTTGACCAGTCTGTCAAAGATGCGGCCCAGGCCTCGCCGCCATGGGGTAGCACTGAGCCCAATAACTGGCACCTTGTTCCGCCGGCACCACGTGATCAGCTCAATGTGGGCTTCGTGGATGACATGCGCCTCGTCAATGAGAACAAGGTGTGGTTTGTGGTGGTTGAGCATGTAATCCAGTCGCGGACGCAAGCTCTGGATCGTTGCGACCTGGATGGGCTTTCGGTAGTCAGTGCAGGGATGGTCTGACTGAATTGCACCGGCGACCAAACCATCTTTGTGGAACCGCTCAAGCGTCTGATCGAGCAGCTTCACGCTGTCGACGATGAACCAGGCCCTCCGGTTCTTCGCCTGCGCACCGGCAATGATGTGCTTGGCCACCTCTGTCTTACCGGAGCCCGTAGGACTCATCAGCATCTGAATGATCGCGCCAAGGCTTATGCCCTTGCGGAGTTCAAAATCCTGCTGTTGTTGGTAGGGTCGGAGCTGCATCGAGGTTTCCCGCTGTAAGAACTACAGGTAGGAAACCATCGCTTCGAAATAACCCAAGCCAGGTGCTCGATCCGTGGAATGGAGACGGCAACAGAGCGCAGCCTGATTGAGACGGATATTTTTTCCTGCCAATGCGCCGATACAGGCTCTTCCTGATGCTCGCATCTCGACTTGGGTTTTCCGGCCGGCGTGCGACTGTGTTCGACATTGCCTGAGCTTTCGCACAGGCGTCGACGCAGGCCAAGAGATAGGAGTCGTAGATGGATGACGTAGGAAAGGCGCGCGCTCGCAAGTTTGCTGAGTCGCTGCGGCATGCAAGCTGGGTTATCGATGATGAAGCAGCCGGCGCACGAAATGCCGTTGGATTCTGGCTGTACTCATACAACCTGGTTGCTGGCCCCCGACTCGTTGGCCAGCTGACGCTGGACGGCTATCGAGCAATGCAGAGCGGCGAGGATCTGAAGAATCTTGACGGACTTCAGCCCGCTGATGTTCTCGGCGCAACCCTCAGCGCCTATGACGCTCTGCCCGAGCGGAGCCGCAATGCAGGGGAGTCGCAAACCGTCATATCAGCACTGTCGCTATACGCCAGTTCAACTATGACCTGGCAGGCGCTGCCGCCTCTCAAAACTGGAGCGCACCAACACTTCATGGTGTTCGATTGGCTCACGGCTTCCGGCAAGAGGATTTTTCGCCCCGCCGCTGCAATCACCGGTTCCGTTCTTGCTCCTGAAATCCTGACCGACTTCAGTAAGCAAGTGCTCACCGCCCATTTGTCGAAACACCCCCACGAAACGCCTTACTAACCCCAAACTACAGGGACTTTGCTCATGCCAATCCGTCACATCATCGTTCATCAGATCGACAAAAAACCTGATGGTACTCCAGCCGTCCTGCACGCCCGCGACAGCGAGCTGGGTGTGTCGCCACCCATCGACAACATGCTCGCCGATCTAAACGAGAGCTACAACGCAAAGCAGGGCAAGGCCTGGGGGCTCTTCCATGCGGAGTCCGGCGCTTATCCCTTCAGCCGATGGCTGAAGGAGTACATCGAGGGCGGCCAGGACTTCACATCTTTCACTCACGCTGCCGTAGAGCACCTGCAAAAGCTGATGGAAGAATCGAACCTCTCCACCGGCGGCCACGTCCTGTTCGCCCACTATCAGCAAGGCATGACCGACTACATGGCCATCGCCCTGCTGCACCACAGCGACGGCGTGGCGGTGACCGACGCCCTGGACGTGACCCCAGCCAAGCACCTGGATCTCGGCCAACTGCACCTGGCAGCGCGCATCAACATCAGCGAGTGGCAGAACAACAAGCAGTCCAAACAGTACATTTCGTTCATCAAGGGCAAGAACGGTCGAAAGGTCTCCGACTACTTCCGTGATTTCATCGGTTGCCAGGAGGGTGTAGACGCCCCCGGTGAAACCCGCACCTTGCTCAAGGCATTCAGCGATTTCGTCGAGAGCGAGGATCTGCCCGAGGAGCAGGCGCGGGAGAAGACCAATACTCTGGTTGGCTACGCGACCAGCCAGGCGAAGTTGGGCGAGCCGATGACGCTGGAGGAGCTGTCCGGGCTGATCGATGAAGATCGACCAAAGGCGTTCTACGATCACATCCGCAACCGCGACTACGGACTGTCACCTGAGATCCCAGCGGATAAACGCACCCTGAACCAATTCCGCCGCTTCACCGGCCGCGCCGAAGGTCTGTCGATCAGCTTCGAGGCCCACCTGCTGGGCTCCAAGATCGACTACGACGAGAATGCCGGCACGCTGACTATTCGCAATCTACCCACTCAGTTGCGTGATCAACTCAAGCGCGGCTAAAAAAATGCCCCGTCCATCTCTGGACGGGGCAGATACTGCTTAGCCTGGCCGGGTTCCTGCTGGGCTTTAGCGCAAGCTCAGGCCGTCGAACCCAAGCCGCAATGAGAGGTGTTCGGCAACCGAAGCGCCGATCTTGCTGGCAAAGCGATCCAGGGGATTCTGTTTGCGGGTGAAGTCAACGATCTTGCTCACACCTACGACTTCACGAGCCACGTAGTCAGAATCACCCAGGCGATCAACCAGCCCCAGTCCTACCGCTTGCTCACCAGTCCATATCAGCCCCGAGTATAGGTCGGGATTCTCCTTCGCTTTCAAACGCTCTCCCCGCCCAGCCTCAACCGAGCGAATGAATTGGTTGTGGGTTGTTTTGAGCACCCCTTCCCAGAACTTCGTCTCCTCTTGATTTTGAGGCTGGAATTGATCGAGGAAGGCCTTGTGTTCGCCGGACGTATAGGAGCGGCGTTCGACCCCAAGCTTTTGCATGAGCTCGACGTAACCAAAGCTCGCCGCGGTTACACCGATCGATCCGACCAAACTGGCCTTGTCCGCAAATATCTCATCGGCTGCGCTGGCAATGTAATAGCCACCGGAGGCCCCCAGATCTGTGATGACGGCATAAACCTTCGTGTCTGGATGCAGTGCACGCAAGCGGCGAACTTCGTCGTAAACATGGCCTGCTTGGACGGGACTACCGCCTGGGCTGTTGATTTCCAAAATCACAGCTTTCGTATTCTCACTTTCAAAGGCCTTGCCGAGGCTACGCTTCAGGTTCTCAGCGCTCGCTTCCTCCCCATCCGCAATCACTCCCCTCACCTTGATTTTTGCTGTTACCGGCACATCGGCCCCAACGCCATCAAGGTCTGCCCTTCCGCCGACCACAAAGGCAGTCACGACGATCCCAAGAGTCGCGAGACGGAAAAAATTCTTCCAGCGACGTGCTGAGCGCTGCTCTTTGATGCTTGCTTGCAGCGTTCGCTCCAAGACTTCAAGGCTTTGATCCATGGGATTTCCGTCAGAAAATTTATACACGGCTATTAAACACTGAGGAGAAGCAATCCTGAACAGGCAACGGGAACTTGGGATTCTCGACGATCGTGAGAGAAGGAGGCAGATCAACCTATACGGAGAACCATTTATGCAGGTCGTCACGCCCCAAGCCCGGCATCAGGCTGGACTTAACCTCAGCCTGGCCATTGGAGTTACTGGCTCACCACAAGCACTTTCTCGACTGAAGGCCAAGCTCGAATTAGCTGTTGAGGATGCTTTGCAAGATCTCTCCCAACAGGCCAGCAATGAGCTTGGAATTGAGATCGGTCGCTGCAACATCGAAACGTCCATCTCCCAACCAGAGCGCGACGGTTCGGCGTCGAGCTTGCCCCCCAAGAGTGATTCGGCGGAGCAGCTGGGAGTCCCCTCGGGGTCTGCATCCTCAGCTCCCCTGAAAGCAGGATCGTGCCTGTGAGCGCCGCATCCGCCGTGACACATCACCTCGAGCACGAGCGCTTTGTAGTGCGGGATATCTCTGACCAGTATGAGGCTCCGACCTTTGACCTGATTTTCCGAGACCAGGAGCACGGAGTTGAGCGTTGCTCCGACAGCGTGTGGAGTTCGCACGAGCAAGCCTCGGTAGCAGCGGAGGCACTGGAAAAGGCGGATCGCCGTCCAGTTCACTGGGGTGTGTTGAAGAGCCTCTAAACGGAGGCCCATAGAACTCAGGCGACCATTTGTGTCGCCTTTTTTTTCGCGCTGTCAGCCCCTACGACTCAATCAGCCAGCTAGACGGCCGTATCGAGGTGACTTGGGTTTTTCAGGCATGCCTATAGCGTGGCCAATGCAACTCGACCGAAACCGAGGAGAAAAACACCGCACAACCGCAAACAGCATAGCCCGCTTTCAGGCGATAAAACCGCCTGAAATCGGGACATCCTTCAGCCATTACCTAACAAACTATCCGCTGACCAACCACCAAGGATCATCAGTATGCAATTCAACAATTTCTCATCCTCTTCCAGATCTCCCCTGGCTCTCGGCTCGATTGCCGTTGTGGCCGTTATTGGTGTGGGTTTGCTGCTGGGTTCGTTTTATACCGTCGACGAGAAAGAGCGCGCAGTAGTCCTGCGCAACGGTGCCTTTATGGAGGTGGCAGATCCTGGGCTGCATTGGAAAATCCCCTTCATCGACAGCGCCAAAGCGATCTCGATACAGAACAACGCCACCAAGTGGGACGGCTTGCAGGCGTACAGCCGTGACCAGCAGGCTGCAACGCTGTCGGTCTCGGTCAGCTGGCACGTGCCGGCAGGCGAGGTCGCGGATGTCTACAAGGGCTACGCCGATCTGGAAGGCCTGCTGACAAGGGCGATCAGCCGCCATGTCCCGACACAGGTAGAAAACGTCTTCGGTCAGTACACCGCCGTCAACGCGGTACAGCAACGCGGCAAGCTAGTTGCCGATATCGCCGCCGCAATCAAGGGCGCAATCAGTGGGCCGGTGGTGATCGACAGTGTGCAAGTCGAGAACATCGACTTCAGTGACGCTTACGAGAAGTCGATCGAAGAACGCATGCGCGCTGAGGTTGCCGTGAAGACTCGTGAGCAGCAACTGGCCACTGAGCAGATCCAGGCGCGGATTGTCGTCACCCAGGCCCAGGCTACCGCGGATTCGGCACTGGCCGCCGCACGTGCCGAAGCGGAAAGCATCCAGCTGCGCGGCGAAGCGGAAGCAAAAGCCATCGACGCCCGCGCCCGCGCCCTGGGCAGCAACCCCGGCCTGGTCGAGCTTACCAAAGCCGAGCGCTGGAACGGCGTGCTGCCTACCACGGTACTTCCAGGCGGAACCCTGCCGTTCATCGACGCCAAGAAGTAATCCTTCCTCCCACACAAGAAGCCCGCAAGCCCGACCAGCTCGCGGGCTTTGTCATTGAAAAAGGAATCTACCCATGTCCACAGAAATTCCCTCTTCCGATATGCCCAAGCAGGCCCTGCTAACTCAGGCTGAAAAGCTCATGAGCATTGTCATCGCGACGGCTGGCTTGCTGATCTTCGCGTGGCTGGCTATCTGCGTCCTCGCATCCGCCTGGTTGACCTTCCAGGTGCCAATCACCAACGAAGATATGCGGAACGCATCGTTCCTCAGCCCTCGAGTTGGTCTTTACTGGCATGGCTCCGTAATGGGGGGGCTACTTGCGCTGTATGGGCTAGGGCAACTGCTAAGCCTGCGCGTGGCCGGCTTCTTCCTGGTCGTGCTGGGCATGTCCTTCATCTTCGCAACGTCCGAGGTAAGTGCTCTGCGTCAAGGCATCTTGGACGGTGATATGAAAATCGGCTGTTTCAGCCACGAGTCACTGGAGTGTCGGAAAATGCTCAAGCTGCCAGAGGGCGACGGCCAGTCCATCTACCGCAATCCGAGCCAAAAGAGAGAGGGTGGTTACGCGCCATGGTATGAGCCGATTCGGGCACATTTGCATACCAAGGTTACGGCGTTGCTGCCAAACACCATTCCCGGTGTTGCTTTTCTTCAGAGCCCGGTCATTGCCGCGTTTCATGTCGGCAAACTACAGAGCCTAGTGGAAGCCCAGCGCATCGATGTATCGAAATTCAGGGCCTCGGTAACCCAGTAGACATGTCGGTAGCAACGGAGAGAAAAATGCACCAAACCATACCCAGCTGCACCTTCTTATCGCGCAGCGAGGCTGAAGCATACTCGCCAGGCCCTGACTGCCATCTGATATCGATATCTGATGGCCTTGAAGATCAGGCCTGCATCGACGAAGCACGCTGGAAGAGTGTGAGCTACCACCACTTCATTGATGCTGGCTTTGACGAAGAAGTCATTGAGATATACGGGCCAGATTTTGAGCGGAATTACGTCGATTACCTGCTCAGCAGCAAGGCTGATGTGCTGCGGGAGCGCATACGAGAAATTGCAGATCAGGGGGAATATATCGCTGTCAATTGCCACGCCGGCCGATCCCGCAGTGCAGCAGTTGCTTTGTATCTCAGCAAACATCATGGGTACCAACTGCATAAGCCGACCCCAGACGCAAACCAGTGTGTCTACCGGATGTTGGCCAAGGATGTTCACCTGATGGCGGCCTACCGTGCGGCAAGCACTCCAGCGGAACCAGAAGCGCCAAAGCGAAGCCTTCTCTCGGCAATCAAATCGCTGTTCTCCTGAGAGAGCAGAAGACCGCAGCGAGTCATGGTAAATTAGGCCCTGGGCAGCTTCATGGTAGAAGCTACGCTCCCAAGACACTCCTCCCCTCACCTGTCTCGTCTGTGGTGTCGCTGAAGCTGCCCATTTTATTTCCGAAGCCCGCCAGGCTTGCCCTAGGCGGGCTTTTCTTTGAGCAGCGCACTGTCGCTCAACCAGCAATTGGGTTTCCCTCTAGCCACCGTACTCTGGCCATCTTCGCGAACGATCAACATTCCTCAAGGCAAAGGACTATGACTGACCGCCCGATCACCGCCGCAGTCCTGGATAGGCTCTTAGAATCCTTGGATAGCGCACCTGTCGAGTGCGATGGGATGTGCAGGCTGGTTGCTACCCGGTTGGCTCAGGCAGGAATTCCCTACCAAGGCATGCTTGGCCAACTGCTCGTTGCTGGCCGGGCCGTTTCTCCCCACTACTGGATCGAGGTTGGGATTTACCGGGTCGACTACCGCGCCCGGATGTGGCTCGGCACCGATCCTGAAATTCCCCACGGCGTTTTTCCTCTGGATGGGAGGCCTTCAGCCCAATACACCGGCATCAGGGTGCAAATTGATCCCCTGCCCCCTTCTGTCTACGAAATCCTGATCATGCCGCCGCTTGGGGTCGGCCCTCCCGTAGCTCGTTGAGTCTGGTTGGGATTCCCAGCTCATGCCGTAGCCTGATGGCATCTCCTGGATAACTCGGATCGCCATATGTCTTACACCACCGCCACCATCACCGAACTGTTTGGTCTACGCGACAAGGTAGGCCTTACAACCGCTTCGGGCTTCAAAGCTCGTGTGCGCTTTGTTCAGCTGGCCTACCGCCACAATCTCGTGCATGAGATCACCAGCTACCAGTTGTGGGATCGTGGGTTTGAAGGGCTGGGCGAGCGTACTTTTGATATCTGCTTCGAGATGGGAGACAGTCCCGAAGTTATCGCAGAGCTGATCCGTGACGCGCGCACCAACGGCTATGCCGGAAACATAGAGATGGAGGTAGGAAATCCCGACTGCTTCGCCCGTTGGTGCGGCTACGCAGACCGCCAGCAAGAGCTTGCATTTTGAGGACTAGCACCTAGAGCAATCTCAGCCCGGTTCGCCGGGCTTTTTGTTGGCTTGGGATATTCCGGAATGGAAATAGCCTGAAGGCATCTCCCCCTCTGACAACAAGGAGTTGCCTCATGCAGTCCCCTTCATTCAAGTCGAGCTATTTGCCGGAATACCTTGCATGGCTCATGTTCCTAGCCGGGGTGGCCAATGCCACGCTGATCTGGTCTGGGGTGTTCGCAGCCGCGCCTCAGGCCTTCCTGCTGCTTTTTGGCGGGCTTTTCGGCACCGCTGGCATCGCACTCCTCGGCTTACTCATGTTGGCCACCTGGTGCGCCCTGGGGTTACTGCTGGCCGCTCTTACCCGCCGGGCGCTGGAGTGTCGGTCATGAGATTCAAGAAGTACCTGCTTCGTCAGGAAAAACGCACTGTCACAGAGCGAATGAAGAAGGCCTTTGAGCGCAAACAGGCGCGGGAGGCTGAATCACTGCCACTTTTCGGCGATCAGATTCGCGAGATCCAGCACAGCTGGGAAGAAGAAAAGCGCCTGCGTGCCCTTTACGAGGGCAAGGTCACCGACCGTATGCGTCAGAACCATGCCGCCGTGTGGCGTAAAGCACGAGCTGCGTATTTTGCCTTGAATGCAGAGACCCGAGCCAAATGCCGTGCAGCCTGGAACGCCTGGGTAGGCCCGAGCGACCCGCTGTACCTGATCTATGTCGTCAACCAGTTCAACGGCATACGTGCCGCCAGAGACGCCAGGATGGCCGAAGACCGGCAGGCCTTGAACAGCCGAATCATGGCACGCCTTCAGGCTCAGCCTGAATTGCTGTGAGAAGGTTTGCTGTGGCTACCTGCCGGCCGGCTTCTTCTTGACCGGCAATCTCTCTACGTTGGCCGAGAGCTCAATCGCTATTTGACGATGGACAAACTCTAGGAATTCCTTCGCCGTCCGGTGTTTTGGCTTCCAGCTTTCACACAAGCTAAGTGCGGCCGCAATGTCCGCCTTTGGACTCCCACTCTGCCGATAGTCGAGGGTTTCAGATAATCCGCGCACGATGTCTGTATGAGCGTAATCGACGTAGCCACCCAGTGCCTTTTCCTTGAGCGCTCGCTGAAGTCGCTCCTGATACTGACTTGTCATGGTTGGGACATCATAGAAATCCAGGATGAATTTCTCGTGGTGAAGCGCCATCGCCAGCGTTGTAATCCGTATTGCGTCCTCCGCCGTTGCCTGTGGCCTCGGGAATGCAGCTCTAACCTCGGCGTCAATCAGGGCCTTGCGAGCCTTAATCCGGGCCTCCCTCTGCTTCTCCTCCCGGCGTTTGATCTCTTTGGCGTGCTCAACTCGAATATTGAGCGAGCGGACGATCTCTCCGGCCTTTCGGATCGCGTCAGCCTCTTCCGGCTCGAGGAGTTTATGCAGTGGGCCTCCCAACAATTTCTCAAGCTGGGTCGCCGTGCCAGAAAGCGCCGTTTGTTGGGCTTTCAGGCTAGCGGCGTTGTAATACTCCAGAACGGCCAGGACATCCTCCGCGCTGATTCTCCAGTGAATTTTATCTTTTCCCATTTTCACTCTTCGCTTGTCCGGGCAGCCAGTGCGTTCAATCCTGCTTCAGGCCAGGTGCTTGGGTTGTGCCTGGCAAGTGGGATAATCCATACATCTTAGTAGCTCTCCAACAGGAAAACCTATGCGCAGCGGGCTAGATTCGGCTGAGGATGACTTCAAAAAATGGCTCAGCCCTTCCGTGGTGGTTGACTCCTCGGGTTCTCCTTTGCTGCTGGAACATCGAACCAATGAGGAGTTCGACACCCTTGATCCGTGCAAAACGGTCGACGGTGGGCTTCATTTTGGTACCTCAGCACAGGCCTCTATGCGTGCAGGCAAGGGTTCCCGTGTCATCCGAGCCTATCTGAAGGCGAAGAATATTCGCCGAAGCAAAGATCGCGGCGGTAACTGGAAATCCATTATCGCGAGCGCCAAACGTGCGGGGATGGATGCAATCGTCTATCTCAATCGCTACGAAGGGCTCACCACTGAGGTGATTGAGCGGCTAAGCGCTAGTGGCGACCTCAGTCGGCTCGACGACATGACAGATGCGCAGTTTAGAAAGGTAGTGCCCGAGGCTCGGGACAGTTACATCGTGTTCAGTCAGGATCAGCTTTGGATTGAACGCGAACGCTCTGAATAGACACCCCAAACCCAACCGATAGCGACACCCAACCACAGAAGGAGAATGACCAAATGGCCGATCAACTGGATTACCTCGACGCATTGGCGCTGCGCGTGGCCAAGGGCGACCTTGACTGTGTTGGTGCCCTGAGTCGTGGCGAATACCTCTATGTCGCACTGGCCGCGAACAGCGCCGAGCTGCTGAACCAGAGCAATGACACTATCGCCGAAGCACTGGCCCGCCTGGGGCCTGAATGGACTGCGGCGCTGATCGAGCGCTGGCAGTACAAAGGCAATCCAGCCCGCTACTGAGGGAACTCGCCCCATGCGTGCCGACCTGCTAGACCGCTACATTGCCCGCCTGTGCGCTGAGTCGGCGGGCCTCGATTCGCTGCATATTGACGTGCCCTATATGGCCAGCCGCAAGCGCTACGAAGCCGGCAGGCCCTGGCCCAACCCGCTCGGCCTGGTCTACCGCGCGCAGCGTATCGCCCGCCTGGGTTATGCCGACGCCGCGCACGGCCGCCCGGTGCGGAAGCTGCGCGACAGCGCTGCGCCGGTTACTAACGTGACCTACCCAGCGCCTGACCCCGTGACCGTAACGAACTGAAAGGAACCCGCTCCATGCGAACCCTGACGCTGCCACTCAAAGGCGAGTATTTCGACGCGATCAAGGCTGGCGTCAAGCCGGAAGAATTTCGGGCTGCCACACCCTATTGGCGTCGGCGTTTGGAGGGGCAGAGCTTCGACCAGATAGAGCTGACACGTGGCTATCCGAAGCGCGGAGATGACGCACGAAGACTTGTGTTGCCCTGGAAGGGCTATCGCTTGACGACGATCGTTCATCCGCACTTTGGGGCAGATCCAGTCGAGGTTTTCGCCATTGATGTTTCGCGCTAAGGAAACGGTTCAGTGAATCCGATCAAGCAGCACTACCGACTGAAAAAACCATGTGCGAATTGCCCGTTCCTGAAGGAGGGAGCCATTCCGCTAAGCCGCGGGCGCTTGGAGGGGATTATTTCTACCCTGATCGAGGATGATCACTCGACTTTCCAGTGTCACAAGACCGTGCATTCAAAACGGGGTGGCAACTGGGACGATGAGGGGAACTATGAACCCTCGGGGCACGAGTCGATGTGCGCAGGCGCTGCGGCATACCTCATGAAGAAAGGCAGGCCGACCGTGGGTATGAGATTTGCCTTTGCCACTGGAGATGCTGCCCCCAGCGACTGGGATTCAGCGAGAGAAGTCGTGATCGACTGACAGCTTGGGATTCTTCGGGACAATGAGAAGTTGGTGGAAACCAAGGAGGTTTTCACTTATGCAGCTTTTCGAGAACGACCGTCATTCCAGTGCAGTCATTCATGGCGATGTCATCGACCAATTTTTTGCCCCCGTTCAGTTTGACGCGCTGACGTTGCTAGCCGGCGATTACGAGCGCGAGAAAGCCCGTGTCATTGAGGTACATGGGATCATCACCCAGGAAAAGGTTTCTGGTGTGCTGGGTTATTTCTTCGATGGTAATGGCAATGACCAGTACGGTCGTAGCGCAAGCATTCGCCATACCAGCGCCTTCGGCGAAATATTCCAGCTTGAGGGCGCGCTGAACGAGTTGACCGCAGCCTATTGGCAGCGTGCGCTCAATCAAACCGACCTTATGGAGCACATGCCGCAGGCCCGCCGTAGCCAATGGCACAAAACCCTGAACGCCTGGCGCGACCACAAATACAAACGTGGCGAGAACCCTGAGCTGGATATGCCAGAGTTCAATCTCGACAACCTGCGTGCAACGATTCAAAGCCTCCTCTCCCGCCGTGTTGAATTCTTGGCCGAGCGTGTTGATGGCATCTTCCGAGCCCTGTCGCGCACCCATGTGACCAATCAGCCAGAAGGCTTTTACAAGCGCGCAATCATGAGCCACGTCTATAACGACTGGGGATCGACCGATCATGACCGTGAGGGCTATATCCACGATCTACGCATGGTGGTAGCCAAGTTCATGGGCCGCGATGATCCGTGCCGTGCTTCTACCACTCGCATCCTGCACCTGGCACGGGCAAGCCGGGGCGAGTGGGTAGAGATAGATGGCGGCAGCGTTCGCGTTAGGGCATACAAGGTGGGTACCGCTCACCTCGAAGTCCATCCGGACATGGCATACAGGCTCAATAGCGTGTTGGCGTTCCTGCACCCGATGGCCATCCCGGAGAGCTTCCGCAAGCGCCCAGCAAAGCCGAAGGCATCTGGCTTCAACAGCAAGACGCTTTACGAGCGCCCCCTATCGAACGCAGTGACATCGCTGCTCAGCAGCGCTGAGACATACTACTACCTGGAGAAGACGACCAACTTCCGCCGCGAATACGACCGTATTAACGTACCCAATACGCTGTGTATCTCCGTGCGAGAGCGTGCGGACAGCAAACACCTGCTCGATGAGGTGGGCAGCGTCATGGCGGCTCTGGGCGGGGTTCTGACCACCTGCCCCAAGCATGGCCGCCTAACCTACTGGCAGTTCGACTATGACCCGCGTGACGCTGTTGCAGAGGTTGCTGCACGTGGCAGCATTCCCGACCAGAAGAGCTATCAGTTCTACCCGACCCCTCCGAATCTCGCACAGCGCCTAGTGGACTGGCTGGATATCAGCCTGCTCGACACTGTATGCGAACCTCAGGCTGGCCAGGGCGGCATTGCTGATCTGCTGCCCAAGGATCGCACCCGTTGCGTCGAGGTCAGTCCGCTGCATTGCCAAATACTGAGAGAGAAAGGACACAACGTCATCGAGGGGGATTTCCTCGCCTGGAAACCTGGTACCTCCTTCAGCGTGATCGCCATGAATCCGCCATACAGCGAAGGCCGCTGGCAGGAACACCTCCGTCACGCCGGCACACTTATTGAAACCGGCGGACGACTTGGGGCAGTGCTGCCGACAAGCGCCCGGAGGCTCGCTGCCGATCTGCTACCGGGCTTCAAGCTCGAATTCTCCGAGGCGATTGATAACGCATTCGACGGTACATCTATCAGCGTTCTGCTGCTCAAGGCCACTAGAAAGCCCCTGTAATCACCACACCCGCTTTACCCAGACGGGCGACGGCTATAGCGCGGTGCAGTAAATGCACCTACTTGAGTTGGCATTTTCTCCCGCGCTGGCATGCTTATGCGACAAATCACTGGAGCTTCATCTATGCGCAAATTGTTCATCTACGCCCTTGTTGGCCTCTCGCTGGGAGGCTGCGATTCGTCGCGAGAATCGGAGGCCGCAGCCGGTACTGGTGCTGTCGAGCACGAGCGCACCCTGCGCTACAGCAAAGCAGATGACGGATCGACGGTGATTCAAGCTATTCGCATCACGAACGGTCAGCGAGCGATCGACACGGCAGCAGGGAAGGACGCGGTGCAAAGCAGGGGGGGATTCATGAATCAGATCGCCTTCAAGGACTGTGGCCGGGTGAACTTTGCCAGCACAGGGCCTGGCGTGGGTGTTGTTCAAGGCATCCATACAGGGCATGGGATGACTGCTAGATGTAAAATTCGCAACTGGGATGGCCAGTGGCATATTTTGCGAATCTAATTCGAGGGGGGCACATGGCCGGTTACATGAATGCGGAACTAGAGGCGATCCGCCTGAACCTAATCTGTACACACTGTCAGGTGAGCTTTCAGGGAACGGATTCACAAGCTCGAAAAGTCAAATATGAAAAGGCTAAGGTCTACTGCTCAAGTATATGTAGAAGTACTGCTACATCTATACGGTTAACCAAGCCACAACTGACTCAAGGCCCATGTAAGACGTGCGGGAAGGCGTTTTCCTCAAAACGCCCAAAGACTTACTGCTCCATTAAATGCTACACATCTTCGAAGCAATTTAAAGATATGCAGGCTGAAAATTTAGCTGGGATTCGTGAGCGACCAACAGTTCGTAGCCATTCAAAATCATCATCAGGTAGACCACCTATTCCCAAAGAAACTATTCATTGTCGCGAATGCAACAAAGAGACTCCGAAAACCTCGAAAACTAGGGCGTACTGCTCACAGGTTTGCTATCGCGCCTACATGGCGAAACGTTTCGATCGCCATATCGCTAATCCACAAGAAATTTCACTTATCCAGGGCTACGATGAATTCCTAGATCAGGATGAACT